>CAZAXO010000008.1:0-26244 GCA_964489085.1 uncultured Candidatus Bathyarchaeia archaeon | reverse complement strand
CTATTGATGAGAAACTTCTCTTTTCAACAATTTCTACCTCATTCAAAGCTGTTAAACCTGAAATTTTCATTATGTTTCCTATATATTTTAAGGGCAGCTAGCAGACTCACTACTTATAAGGAATTATAGACTTTAATACATTTAGGTGAATCTCGTTTTGAGTAAGCCATCTGAAAGTAGTTCACTAAAAGAGTTAAGTGAAAAAGTTGATCAACTGAAGAAACTAAGCGAACAGTACAAAGCAAGAGTAGAGACTATAGCGAAAGAGAAACCTCTCGTAACAACAGCTACAGGATTAGTTGTTGCTCTTATTATAGGAATAATCATAGGTGTTGCTATAACTAAACGATAACTAATAGACAGGTAATAGATAAGTTATTGATTACTTACAAACCTCTCGTACTATCTTTAGTAATCTATTATTGTAGAGTATATAGTAAGTGGTTGAACGTTGAGATTTCCAAAAAAGAAGTTCAAGAGCACGGATCTTCCACCAGGAACATTAGTGCATGTTGGTGAACGAAAAACAGGAAAAGTGAAGATCACTCTACTCGATTATAACAAGTCTTCTCTCGAAGAGAAAGAAGTAACAAGAGTTGAAGACTGTTTTCCTTTTAAAAAACGTGCAATTTCATGGGTAAATATAGATGGACTTCATCAAAGCTCCATTATTGAGAAACTCGGATCTAAACTAGCAATTCACCCCCTCGTATTAGAGGATATCATGAACACCGATCAACGCCCCAAAATAGAAGATTACGATGAATACCTCTTTATCGTATTGAAAATATTTTCTTATGACCGAAATACTGATATAGCGATTGAACAAGTAAGTTTGATTCTTGGCCCAACTTATGTCATCTCTTTCCAAGAAAAAAAAGATATTTTCGATGCGATCAGAAAGAGATTACAGAATAGAAAAGGCCGCATCACCAAGATGGGAGCGGATTTCCTCGCCTATTCCTTAATAGATACTATTGTTGACCAGTATTTTATTATTTTAGAACAGTTTGGAGAAAAAATAGAAGCATTAGAGATAGAATTAGTTGAAAACCCATCCACAGAAACAGTTCATACTATCCATAACTTAAAGAGAGAACTCCTTTTTCTACGGAAATCTGTTTGGCCTCTAAGGGAACTAATTAATGCTTTGTTGCGAGGAGAATCGCAGCTTATTCATGAATCGACACGCATCTATTTACGGGATGTCTACGATCATACGATCCAAGTTATTGACACCGTTGAAACGTATCGAGACATACTTTCAGGTATGCTCGATATCTATCTGTCAAGTGTTAGCAATAGAATGAATGAGGTGATGAAAGTCTTAACAGTTATCGCCACCATTTTTATTCCATTAACCTTTCTTGCTGGAATATATGGCATGAATTTCAGGTTTATGCCTGAGCTTGAATGGCAATGGAGTTATCCAATTCTTATCCTTATAATGATTATCATTGTAGTTTCAATGGCATGGTATTTCCATAGGAAGAGATGGCTATGAAAGATAGGAAAGTCATGAGCCTAACAATACTCGTTGTTCTTACGGTTATCTTATGGATCGCTGATTTCCTGTACCCGAATGCATATCTTCAAAGAAGCTTTTACACTATTTTTATTGTTGCTGTTACCTATTTTCTTTTTAAAACATTATTTGAAGAAGTATTCATTAAAAGAATCCAAGAGTCTAAAACTCGATATTCATTTAAGAAAGCAGTTTCTATTCTCTATCTTATTGTTCTTTGCGGGATCATCCTTCGAATTTGGGTTGAGACGACGCAAACACTTCTTGTATCATATGGTTTAATTGCTGCAGGTCTAGCTATAGCACTTCAAGATCTATTTAAAAACTTTGTTGGAGGAATTATCCTATTCCTTACACGGGTTTACCGTGTTGGTGATCGAATAGAAGTTGATTCTAAGTATGGTGATGTTATTGACATTGGCCTTTTATATTCGACTCTTTTAGAGGTAAAAGGCTGGATAGGTGGAGAACAAGCTACAGGGCGATTAATGGTTATTCCAAATAATCATATCATCTCAGGTGCCGTATACAATTATACTAAAGATCATAATTTTATCTGGGATGAAATCACTATTCCCATCACCTATGATAGTAACTGGAAGGAGGCTGCGCAAAAATTTTTAGAAATTGTAAGAAAAGAAACTGAAACGATAACAAAAGAAGCGGAAAAAGAGGTCTTAAAAACAGAGGAAAAATACTATTTATCTAAGCAAGTCATGGAACCTGAAGTATACTTATCTCTTACAGATAACTGGATAACATGTAGTATTAGATATACGACGGAAGTTCGAGAAAGAAGAGTGGTGCATGATAGGTTAAGCCGAATACTTCTCGATGAAATACAGAAAAACGATAATATATGTATCGCCTCGACAACTATAAACATTACAGGTTTACCCGATATAACTCTTAAAAAATGATTAAAATAAAGATAGGTTTCTGTTTGTTAGTTAAGATAAGGTGTTTTTACTCTGAAAATTGAGTCTATAAGGATAAGGTTAATGATTACCTTATTGAATAAAAATGAATAAGGAAAGAGGCGAGCCAGACATTAAGACGCCATTATATTGGGTTGAAAAAGAGTTAGTACTTGTTAAAGATGAACTGAAATCTATCAAGTTTAAATCCTCTACATCCAAAGTAAAAAAGTGGTTAAGCTAACTTTTCTTATTATTCGACAGGTCGTTGATCAGCGATCTGCTCCGCTTTAAGGATATCATGCTTTGAAATAATTCCTAATATATGATAAGGATCATCTCTATCAACTACTACAAGTCTCCCGATATCTTTTTCATGCATTTTATCAAGAGCCAAATGCACCGTCTCATCAGGAAACGTTACAGTAAGGTCTTCAGACGTTATCTCCCCAACATTAGTTCTACGTCGTATATCATGAGACAATTTTTGAACGTCGAGCAATGTCACTATACCCATTAATTTTCCATCCTTTACCACTGGATACCCTGTATGATGATATTCATCAAAGAGCATTTCCAAAGCTGAAACCGGCATCTCCGGTTCTACCGTAATCACCTTTTTTGTCATTACCTCCTCAACTTTTATTAAGTCAAGAGGAAATAATCTGCCCATCCTTAGATTAACTCCACGTTTCTGAAGCTTGATTGTATAAATAGAAGAACCTCGTAAAAAGAGCCATGTTACAAAGAAACTGGTCATAGAGGAAGCCATTATAGGTGGAATAAGCGTAAAATCCTGACACATCTCAGGGATCATAATGATACCGTTGATTGGCGCTTGAGCAGCACCAGCGAAAAGAGCAGCCATACCCGCGAGTGCGTATGGAACAGGTTGATGAACAACTGATGGAAACATCGAGTGAAATATTAAACCTAAAGCACCGCCAAACATTGATCCTATATAGAGACTTGGAGCAAAAATGCCTCCACTTCCGCCTGATCCTATTGTGAAAGAGGTTGCCAAAATCTTCAGTACACCTAAAGTTACTAGCAGAATCATCGATAGTTCTCCAATCAAAACCATATTAACACCCTCATACCCAACACCCATAATACCATGTGAAGGAAAGAGCATAATCAAAAATCCAGTGAAAAGCCCACCTAAAGCAGGCTTATATCGAGGCTGTATCTGTAATTTTTCAAAACCATCTTCCACACCATAAAACCCTTTCACCCAAATAACAGAAATTATACCGAAAATCAATCCAAGAAGAATATAGAAAACCAGTTCAGAAGGAGTCCACGAAATCATCCCCCCTATATTGAATGCAGGTTTCTGGCCTAGAAATGAAACAGCTGTTGCTGTACCTATTACAGAGGCGAGAATCACCGGCATAGCGTTAAACAAGCCAATTCCTCGAAATAAAATCTCCATCCCAAAAATCGCAGCCCCCAAAGGAGCATTGAAGGTTCCACCTATACCAGCAGACAAACCACAAACAACCAAGACTTTTATATCTTGAGGTTCAAGCTTGAAGATCTGACCAAGGATTGAACCAACCGTTGATCCTATCTGAGCTATAGGACCTTCTCTACCCGCACTTCCTCCTGAACCTATCGTAATTGATGATACAATTACTTTCATAAACGCTACTCTCTTTCTTATTCGCCCTCCCCTCAATGCTAGGGCTTCCATGACCTCAGGTACGCCATGGCCTTTAGTTTCTGGAGCGAAACGCATAATTATCGGACCAATAATAAGTCCCCCCAGAGCAGGAAGAACTATAAGTCCAAGATTGAATCCGCCTAGATCTTTTGATATACGTGGAAGTAGTGTCTCGAAAAATAAACGATTATTTAAATCAATTATCAAACGAAAGGCTATAGCGCCTAATCCACCTGCTACTCCAGCTAATCCACCAAGTAAGTCTAGGATAATCCACCTTTTGACATATGAGGGAAGTTTAATCGTTTTAATCACTCATTTCTAGTTTTCTACACGGATCATAAGATAACAATTTAACTTTTATTAATTTTGCAAAATAATGTATGTTGATTAAAGTTAATAAATGATAGAAGAGCTATAGGTAGCTAGCAGTTGATAGAATATAATTTTAAAGTAATTATACTATATTTGAAGCAGTTAACTAGATTTTTATCGGTAAATTGGAGTGAGTTCAACTCCCTGCACCAGAAATAACTTCATTTTAAAGTTTTTTTAACTAGATTTGTGAGGATTACTTAAAAAAAATTAAAAAAAGGTATTCTTATCAAGGTTAAAGCAGATAATTTATTTATTCGTTTTTTACATGGTATCTTTTAATTCTTAAATCTTATCAGCAAGAATCTCCTTCTGCTCTACAGTCAATAGATCCTTCAACGTTTTCTTTATCTCTCTTTGAATATCTACACGGCTAGCGCCTGATTCCCAGCTCCTGCTTCTTATCAATAAGAGTCTTTTTCTGTTCTTCTGTTAATACATCTTCTAGTGTCTCCCTGAAATCTCCCCGAATCCTTTTTCGCTTATCTTTGAATTCCTGTATCTTCAATTGTAGAGCGTCTTTCTGCTCCTCCGTCAAGATATCTTTAAGAGTTTCCCGCATCTTAATACGTATTACTCTACAACTTGCATCCGATTCCCATAGTTCCTGTATCTTATCAAAAAGAATCTCTTTCTGCTCCTTCGTCAAGAGACTCTTAAGGTAATATCGAGGATTCTGTTCACAATTTTCATCAGGCAAAGGCGATTCTGCGATAGTGGGGTGTATAGTCGTAACAGTTACAACGATCATTCCTATAAGTAGAGAAGCAAGTAAAGTCATTACGAGGGTTGTACAAGTTTTTTCCATTTTTTCACCTCAACAGTATAGACACATATGTCTTCAAAGGGTCATGCTCTTAAAAAGAGAAACGCATTTATGATATACACCAGTGGTTAACAATATTATTACTTGAAATACCTATAATGAGAGTAGCCGATTAGGATGAAGAAAGAACGGAAAAGTCCTCTACAAATCAAGTTTGAGATACTTGAATATCTCTATTATACTCCAAGAATTCAGCTTCGCACACATATTTGGAGAAAAGCCACCGATCTAGCCTATGACGACTTCTTAAAATATCTGAGCAATTTAAACAAGAAAGGACTCATAGAGAAGGTGGAGGATAAATATCAACTCACAGAAAAGGGGCGAAGCCTCTACGTTAAGTTAAAGGATGTAATACCCTCTCTGATATGAGTATTATTCACCATTGGTGCACTTGCTTTATATTATGAGAAAAGACGAAGTATCAACAAAAATGAAGTAAAGAAATTTGAGAAAGAAAAAAACAGAAATGGAACCGTCATATCCAATAAAATCATTCCATGAGTTCCTCTTAGATATCGAGAATGAACTACAAAAATTTAGGCGAGTAGCACTAATTGGAATAGCGGGCTCCTTATTCATCCTAGTCATATTTATACGATTCATTTATGTTCGTTTCCTCTTCTTTCCACCTATCCTTCGACCACAGTTAACAAGGGGGATACTGCTCTTTGATTCCATCTTAATTATCGTTGCTTTGGTATGTCTGTTCTATAGTATTTATGCTCTTGCAAGTCAAAATACCTTTTTAAGAAAATGGGAAAAACGATTCAATCAATTACAGTCCCTTGAGGATAAGTTACTCAAAGAACAAGAAGAAACATAGCTCGTATACCAATGGATAATAGTATCTTAAAATAAGATCCTAAATCTACAAACCATACCCTACTAGCAATAGAAACTGCTTTTTTCATTTTAATGCATTTTAGGGTAGGGGGGTATCGTAAGTAAGGGATAAAGAGAAGTACTATTTTCGATAAGGTGTATTCATCTTTTTTTGCCTTGTTGCTAGCTAGCTTCTTCATAAAAAGAAATAAGTGAAATATATATTTTAATGAACATTATCGAATAATTTTAGAGTTGAAACTTCAAAAAAGCGCTTTGGTTATCTTATTTTACGGTAGGTTATAATATTGTTGAGGGAGCTGTATCGATTTTTGCAGGTTTGTTATCTGCTAGTATTGCGTTGGTAGATTTTGGCCTGGATAGTTTTGTTGAATCTCTTTCAGGTGATGTTATGGTTTGGCGATTTCAAAGAAGAGGAGAATAAACCTCTCTTGAGGAAGAGAGAATCGAGAAGAAAGCGTCGAAGTTCGTTGGGTATACCTTCTTTATCATCGGTGCTTATGTGTTCTATGAATCTGTTGAAAAAATCTTCTTTCATGAAATCGTAAATACTAGTCTTATAGGGATAATCATAGCACTCATATCCACAAACATACCTCTTTTATTCTATTTGAAATATCTTACTGGAAAATTATGTAATAGTAGAAGTTTAATCGCTGATTCAAAAGAAACTCTTGCGTGTGCTTTCCTATCAATTACTTTGTTACTTGGATTAGGACTGAATTATTTCTATGGATTCTGGAAGCTAGATCCAATTATTGGATTAGTTATTGCACTGTTTCTAGTAAGAGATGGTTTTAAAACGTTTAAGGATGATTAAGAAATTTGCCGACAAGCTAGCTAATATCCACTAAATTATGCTTTCATAATAATTTCGAAATAGTATTGTAAAAAAAGGGGAATTATGTAATTTCTTCTATACCGATTACTCCTTCAACATACCAGTTAATGTTCCAAAGTTCGGAGTATGTTCCTCTTCGACCTTCTTCTATCCTTATTATGCCTTCTTGATCTTTGATAGGACCAGTAAATGGATCGAATAAGATAGATGGTTCACTCATTTGCTCCATTCTTTTCATAACTAAATCGTAGATGCTTACTTCACCGAGTATTGGGTCAACTATTGTTTTTGATTTCAAGTCTGGAATAAACTTTGAATTGATTGGTTCTCCAAATTTCCCTCCTAGCTCTACACCTTTTTCCTTCAAATTCCATAGATAGTCCTTGTTACTCCATGTATCTAAGTAAACACGCATCAGTATTTCCTCATATAGGAATTCCCAATGAACAAGCTGACCACTTACACAAGAGTCAGGACCAAAATCTTGCATAGGAGAATAATGGCTAAATGTATAAATTTGTTGTCCTTTTTCTGTATATTCTTGGCCAACTTCTAATACTGTTGGAGAATCTTCGGTAAATGCGATTGCATCACAACCTTCAGCTATTAAGGATTCAGTAGCTTGTCTTGCTTTAGTCGGGTCATACCAAGCATTGATTACACGTACGCTCACAGTTATATCTTGATTAACTTCTTTAGCTCCTAAGGTAAAAGCGTTTATATGGCGAACTACTTCAGGAGTCGTATGTGCTGCAACATATCCTAACTTGTTGGTTTTTGTTAGTGTTCCAGCTATTAAACCATTCAAATAGTATAATTGATAGAAGTCAGCGAAGTAGGTACCGACATTTTCAGCTCTTTTATATCCTGAACAATGCATAAATAGTTTATCAGGATATTTGGCTGCTACTTTAAGGGTAGCATCCATAAAACCGAATGATGTCGTAAAGACAATGTCTGCCCCTTCTTGTATGAATCTATCGATGTACCGATCAGCATCTGCTTCTGCTACAGCTTCTGCATAAACAGTTTCAAGCCAAGGAAACTTCTGCTCTACATAAATTCTTCCTTGATCATGCGCATGTGACCATCCGTAATCTCCTATTGGACCGACATAGACGAAAGCAGCTTTAATTTTCTTCTCTGCTACTGCGCCTGTAACTGTTATAGTTTCTGTTGTTACTTGTTCTGTTCCTGGTACTTCAACTACTGTAGCAGGAGTTACATAATATCCTATAAAACCACCTATTATAAGGAAAATCAATGCTAATGCAATTGCTGCTCCGTAACCCATCCCTTTGTTATTTCCACTCACAAATATACCTCCAATATTTTGATTTTTAATTGTGAGTCTTTTTAAGTTTTTGTAGCTAGTCACATATACCTAAGATTAGCTACACAAGAATACTAAAATAAAAATCTCATTCTAGATAATTGTATAGCTAACTGATATGATACGTAAAATTATCCATTTGGAGTTTTGCATTTTAGAAGCGAGAATATCTCATATTTATCTCCTAGAGTTTCTCGACCGTAAAGATACTCCAGTTCTATTATAAAGCCTATACCGATTATTTTCCCACCTAGCTTTTCAACTAATTCAACGTTAGCCTGTATTGTACCGCCTGTCGCTAATAAGTCATCAATAAGTAAAATCTTTTGACCGGGCTCGATAGAATCTTCATGGATCTCAATCGTATCTGATTCGTATTCTTTTTGGTACGTGAGGTCTACTGTCTTTGAAGGCAATTTCCCTTTTTTTCTAATAGGAACAAAACCGACTCCAAGTTCATAGGCTAATGCTGCTCCTACTATGAAACCTCTTGCTTCATTTGATACGATGACGTCTACCTCTATATCGCGATAGTAGGCAGCAAACCTTTTGATGCATTCTCCAAAAGCATCTTTATCTTTTAAAAGAGGAGTTATATCCCAGAACACAACTCCTTTAAAATTGGGTATTCGCCTTATTTTAGACTTGAGATCTAATTTATTATCCTTCATTTCTCTACTACCAGGCCTATTCAAATTAGAGCTTGTTCTGATGCACTCTTGCACTCACATTTTCTTTCTTTTGGTATCATTGAAATTGCTTTACTAATTATGCTTTTGACTTTTTCTATATTCTCATTCATAGTTTTTAGGACTTCACTTACGCTGACTGGATGATCTTTCCAAACATCATAGTCAGTAACCGTTGCTATTGAAGAATAACATATATCGGCTTCTCGAGCTAGAACGCATTCAGGAACAAGCGTCATACCTACCACATCCGTTCCCCACATCCGGAATAGTTTAGATTCTGCTTTTGTTGAGAATCTTGGTCCTTCTATGCAAACATAGGTTCCAGTATTATAAGTAACAATGTTTAAGTCTTCAGCTATTTTTATTAAAGTTTGTCTTAACTCGGGACACATGGGTTCGGCTACGGATATATGACATACCTTCTTTTCTGCATAAAATGACTGTTCTCGTTTGGTTGTTCTATCTATGAACTGATCGATAAACACCACATCTCCTGGTTTGAGTTCTTCTCTTAAAGAACCAACCGCACACGGTGCTAGAATTCTTTGAACACCAAGTTTCTTTAGGGCAAATATATTTGCTCTCGAATTAACATCAGTTGGTCGTATAGTGTGTTTCTTTGAGTGTCGTGGTAGAAAAGCTATACGTCTACCTTGTAATTCTCCAATCGTTATTGAGTCTGAAGGTGACCCATAGGGTGTTCGTACAGTTATTTCCTTGACATTCTTAACGAGTTTCGGATCGTAAAATCCTGTTCCAGCAATGATTCCAATTTCTGCTTGCATGAAAATCTACTTCGATATCTCGATTTATAAAAATAGCTATTGCTTAGTTATTATCTACTTTACATAAGTGTTAATCTTTCGCAATTTATAATAAACCATAAGATTTTCTTAAATCTGATAAGCAGGGATATTCAATGATTTATACCAACTGCTATCTATGCAATGCTATCCCACATCTATCACAGAATTTAGGGGAGTTTGCATTTAAAGGAATTTTCTGTCCGCAACGATAGCAATACTTCATCGATTGTTGGTGAGTAGTCAAACCTTTCCAAGCTAGACGATTTATCATTTCATCAAAGCTCGGTTTTGGTTTCTCTTTTTTGCTTAAATCATTTACAGAGGTAATAAGGTCGATATATAATGTAACCATTTTCCTCATGTTTTAAATCCTCATTTAGTTATCTGATGGTATAAGAGATGATCTAATAGGTTTATTTATGTAGTCAGATAGTTTATAATGTTATATACCCCAATATAATTATATATCTTACATAATATTTATCAATAAAAAATTAAACTATCTGATAAGATAGATTCAAAACGATGCCCTAGAAAAGTGATTTACGTGTCTGATGTCTATTCATTATTTATATTACCGATGTTTATTTTTAGTGCTCGAGTGTTAGATGTCAGCTTTCAAACGATGAGAGTGATTTTTGTTTCAAAAGGATTAAAATATTTTGCGCCCTTTATTGGCTTCTTTGAAGTCCTTATTTGGATTATTGCAATTGGGCAGGTAATGCAGAATTTAACTAATATCATTTTGTATCTTGCGTATGCAGGTGGATTTGCACTAGGAACTTTTGTTGGTATCCAGTTGGAGCATAAATTATCTCTTGGGATGGTGGGTATACGAGTTATAACACGGAAGGATGCAACAGAACTTATTAAACTACTGAGATCGGAACATGTTGGAGTAACCGTTGTTGATGCTGAAGGTCCAGAAGGACCTGTGAAGATAGTTTATTCTGTGATAAACCGTCATGATCTAGACAAAGTAATAAGCGATATTAAAAAATTTAATCCTCATGCATTTTATGATATTGAGGATATTCGATTTGCGACAAAAGGTATCTTCCCACTGCGAGAATCATGGTACCATAAATTATCTCCTCATCCTCAAAGGATGCTAAGAAAAGGAAAATAACTTAATACGTTTACTGTAACTATTGTAAAAAAAATTTTTTGGGTATGTTAACATTAAATGTTTCACTAACAAATGAATATTTTTTTAATAGCTAATTAGAGGTCTTAGTCAGCATTTTAACTGTTTTTTTTCTCATTCCCATAATAACCTCATCAGCTAAATCAAGAAATAATCCTGTTTCGACTATACCAGGAATACTCTTTAGTGTCTTGTCTGCATTATAAGGATCCTCGATAATCCCCATATCTAAATCGATGATATAATTTCCATTATCTGTTATTATGGGTCCAAGTTTACCCGAGGTCTCTCGTATAATAGGAGTGCCGATTTTCTTCAATTCTTTCATGCAATAACCTAACGCGAACGGTAGAACTGCCACTGGTACGGTGTGATCTAATTTGTTTGATAGTTTACTTTCTTCTATAAGAATTATCATTTTTTTAGATGATGAAGCAACTATTTTTTCTCTAAGGAGTGCTCCTCCCCCTCCCTTTATCATATTCAGACTACCTTGTTCAACTTGATCCGCTCCATCAATATCCAAATCAAGAGAAGGATACTCATTTAAATTTGTAAGAGGGATGTGATATTGAACACACAGAAGTTCCGTCTGAATCGATGTAGGTACAGCTTTTATACATAGCTCCCTCTCGATAATTCTTAAACTAAGGTTCTCAATGAATTTAGCGACAGCCCGACCACTTCCAATACCTAAAATCATGTCACCATCAATAAATTGAACTGCTGTCTGTGCAGCAGCTAATCTTTCTTCATTATTCAGAGTACTCAATAATTAGGCCTCAACTTCCATTTCTCGAAGCTTCTCCATTACCGTAAGTATTTCTTCTTTTAGAGGCTGCAGTTTTCGAACTCTACTATTCTCTGTGATTGTTTTTGAAGAAATTTTAGGAGTTTTTAAAAAGAAAGAAGCGTCTTCTCCTAAAGAGGCAGTGAGCTCTTTAATAGCTATCTCAACAGCTTGTAGACGCTCCCAATAGTTATTATGAATAGCATTCCTCACTCTAGTTAATTCTAAAAGTTTTAATTGCTTCGTTGATCTATCGATTTCACCATCTATATTTTCTAAATTATTACGATATCGACTATACAGTTTTTTAGCTTCATTATTATTGACAAGTTTATTCTCTTCAGCTCGATCTATTGTATGCAATACTAGTTGAATTAATTCTCGCTCAATGGTTGATAATTTTAAGGAACCTTCAACTTCATCAATGGATGGATGATGCTTTATCTCATCTGTACTTTCATCTTTACGACGAAGATTAAATATATTTTTTAAATCAAGTTTCACAGGTTTTGTCTCCTTTTATCGTAGTAATATTCATTAGTCGGCTACATATATTCACTGCAAGAGTAAATTATTTTAAACCTCAATCAGTACCTCTTCATTATATCATTTCTCAATCTTATACTTATGTTTTAATTTCTAGCTAACTGAGTATAGATAACTCCATATCTTATATGAAGATAAATTCGAGTTTCAGACATCATCATTATTAATTTCAGAAATCCTTTTTGTTATTCTGAATACAAATCTGTTATAGACGTATCATATGCTATCTCCCCAAATAAAACTCAAAAGAGAACCTAATATACATCAATCTAGAACCTCCATACCTATATAACTCATCAAAATCCGACTAGCTAATAGGGCAGACGTAATCAAAGAAAAATTGGAGCCCCGGGCGGGCTTCAAGCTAAAGGTATAAAAGCACTTAAACCAAATTCAAATCTCCCCCGGTCTAGCTAGGATTAGCTAGCTAGAGGACCGCATTATAGGATCCCATACAAATGCTTTCTTCAATTTATCACATAAATAATTCTAAAAACTATTAAAATTAAGCTAACAAACTTAACAGTTAGTTATTATTAAAAAAAATTATATATGTCTTGCATTTTTCTTTTTTTGCTTTTTCAATTTTTTAAAAGCATTGATAAAAATTGATTTATTTTGAGGTAATTTATATTTCTTTATGATCTCGAAAGCATTATGAATATATTGAAGACCAGTGTCATACTCACCTTTGATCAAATAGTCTAATCCAATAGACTCTGACATGTTTGCTTCACCTTGTCGGTTTCCAATCTCATGATAAATTTTTAAAGCCTTCTCGTAGTATTGGAGAGCAGTATCCAACTCATCTTTTCTTAAATTTGCATATCCTAGGCTAGCTAGGGCGGCAGCTTCTCCCTGTTTAATTCCAGTCTGTTTACTAATCTGAAGTGCTTCTTTAATAGATTGAAAAGCAGTATCAAATTCGTTTTTATATACATAAACTATTCCAAGATTCACCAAGCTTCTCGCTTCATCTTGCTTGTCCCCAATGTCTCGAGAAATCCTTAAACAATCTTCAAAGTATCGAAAAGCTGTATCCAGCTCACGTTTTGTTCTGTAGATTATTCCAATGTTTCCAAATGCACTTTTTATTCCTCGTATGTATTCACTTTCTTGATAAATTTTTAAAGCCTTCTTAAAGTATAGGAGAGCAGTATCCAAATTGTCTTTACAACCATAAACTATGCCGATATTTTCTAAAACAGATGCTTCACCATACTCGTCTTTAATATTTTGATAAATCTTTAAAGCTTTCTCGTGGTATTTGAGAGCGATATCAAACTTCCCATTTATTCTATATATTATTCCGATGTTGCCGAAAGCTGAAGACTTACCCAACATCATTTCGTTTTTATAAATCTCTTGGAGATCCTTTCTTTTTGAAATTGTTAATACTTCTTCATAATAACTCTCTGCTTTACTTAGGTCTCCAACATTTAAAAAGCAATTACCTGCTGGGAGTGAAAAAATCATGCGTACCTTCGGGGCCATAGTAAGAGTACTACATCGTTCAATCTCTTTAATAGCATCAAGATTATTATTTTCTTCAATAAAATGATAGATCCTCGTTAAACTTTTTGCTACCTCAACATCATCAGAGTAAGGTACTCCGTCAACATACCATATAACTCCACTTTTTGTGGTAGTTTCTTTGGAAATCTCAAGAGGTTTTAGGATAGTTTGATTAATATAATTTTTAAGATCGTCAGATATTAACTCAAGTTGTCCTTCTGGAGTGTAACTTTCCTCCATTATCTCTATTCTTGGATATAACCGTAAAGAATATTTTTCAAATAAGTCATATACTTGTGTTAGCTGTCCTTGAATAGATTCTTGAATTTTGTTGCGGAATACATCTAAGATTTTATTGTTCTTATATTCAGAAGGGAATCTGTAATAAATTTGAATGTGCCCTTTAGTTATATCCACACTTTGAACATAATGATGAAACCACCAGTGGGATTTACTTTCTACGGGTATCTTTCTCAATTTTAAAATATTCATATTAACCCGTCTAAAATCTGCATCAAGAGCATCTCCCAACCTTAAAAGTCCAGATAAGAGTTGAATTTTAATTGGATTTCCAGCTATTGACGTATCTTTAATATCATCTAATGGTATTTTTCGATGATATCTGGATAAAGTAGCAACAAATTCTGTGTAATCTTTACATTTTTCTAATCCAAGTTGAAGATCTGATTGCTTTCTGATACTCTCCAGTATCATTTTTGCACTAGCACTATGATGATTCTCTCTGATTTGCTCCATCTCTTTAATAGAATATTGTACTTTTTTAGGAAGCTCTGAATGTTGTGGGGATTGCATACCTATATCATGTAGATATGCTGATGCGAGAATGATAAAACGCTCATGCTCGTTTAATAAACTTGGATAGTCTTCCAGTAACTTTCCGAGATTTTCAATAATTCTTTGTGGCACATGGTTGAGCAGGGAATAGGCGGAATTATTGTTGCTCTTGTGTATTGGAAACGTGGAAAGAAATGACTTAGCTAGCTTAATCCAATTGTCTTCAACATGACAGTCTTTGTCTATTATCTTGCGTGACAGGTGAAATATCATGGTCTTAGTAGAGTACCAACTATGTCAGCGATAATGATTAGAATTACAGAGATAACGCCGCAGGCTCCGTAACCCTTTAAATTCTACTTACTTATATCTTCTCTCTCCTAAGTTAGTTAGAATCTATTCCAGTCCGAGCTAGGGTAATGTGTAGTCCTATAAGGATGAGTAGCGATATTGTCGCCATCATGATAAGCGGATAAGCTGGTTCAATTAAATCTGTTAGATCAGCAGCTTGCATAACTCCTAGAGTTCCCATAAAATTGTGAAAAACAATCGTCGCATAAATATCTCGACCTAAAAAGTACACCAGACTCGTGATAACACCTATAATAGACAGAAAAAGAACCATGTTGAGGGTATTAAACGGTGGACTATGCGCATAATGGTAGAATCCAAATGAGACACTGGCAACGATAACGCCGACAACTATTGAGGCTAGCTTACTTTTTTCTTTGATAGCTGATTCAAAGATAGTTCCGAGAACCGTCCAACACACAACGATTTCTGCAACAGACACCACCATAACTTGACTATATGCATTTAAGACCACAACTGGATTTGAGGAAGGAGGCCCTTGAAGTATAAAGTAGAGGTATCCGATTATACCTGCGACTATAACAGCCGCAATGGTGCGTTTTATTGAACGAAAACCTAACTGGGGCAAGGTGACAGCTCCAGATTTAAGAGAAGAACGTATGACTACTGCAGCAATAATTATTCCAACTAGTAAATTCGCAACTATTGCATACATAGCCCGATCAAATGACGCCTCAGGACGCAGAAGTGTATGAATACGTCCTTCCAGAAAGTACGTTACCGTAACCCAAATAATGTAGACTAAAATAGATAAGGATAAATATTTTTTTATTCCTTCCATTTTTAACCTGTACTCACTTATTTATAACGTAAAATATAACAGTAAGACATATATAAGTGTTATTACTTATCTAAGTTTAATTATAGGAAATAGTAGAATTAAAATAACAACTAGAGTGTGCCCTATGAAAGATTTAGAAAAAGGTGTTAAAATCTTAGAAGATACTAAGAAGATAAAAGGTTTGCTAGATCCAATCCGACGAGAGATAGTAAGACTTTTAGCTGAACACGCAATGAGTGCTAAGGACCTTACAAAAATACTAGGTTTATCGTTTCCAACAGTCGGTCATCACTTAAAAATTTTACTAAACTTGAAGTTAATTAAACTGGTTAAAGAGGAAATAGGAGTACGTGGAACAATTAAACGAATATACAGGGCAAATGCAATGGCCTATGTTTTTAATGAACAAAACGTACCTCTTGAAATTAAAAGATATCTTATGCCTATAAATTTAGAGAGAGCTCGAGCAATACTTACAACATTATCTTTTCTTCGAAGCGACGTGAATACAATATCCACTCGAGAACTAGTAACATTTTCAGATATCTTCCATTCAGCACTACTTAAAATTGCTCCAAACTATTATAAAACACAATACGACGATAGAGAAGAACTTCTAAGTAACTTTTATCAAGACGCTCTGAAACATCTTCAACAAAATCAAAACAAACTTCCAAAAACAATTCAAAACTTATTTTCTACTTTTTCAAGTATATGCTAGGATAATATAATCGATAGAATTTTACTGGTAAATTGTGGTTTGGTTCTCACCCCCCGCACCAGAAACTAGCGAATCATGCGAATCGTTCGAATCATTCGCCGAATCACACCGAATCATTCGGTGTAGTTCGATACTTTTTCTTTAAGACCTCATCTTGAATTTCAGTAGAAACGCCGACTTTAACACCTTCCTCTGTCTCTTGTTTATAGAATATTCTAGCTTTTTCTCTATCCTTTAGAAGTCTATTTACGAAGTTTTTAGCTGATTCATGAGTTATCCCAAGCTTTTCTCCAATCTCCACGTATGTAAGGAATCCAGAGTCTAAAAGTAGCGCTAAGAGTCTTTTTTGTTTTCCAGTTAGTTCTTTAGATACATCTTGAATCGATTTTTCTTTATGTGTCACACCCGAATCATGCGAATCATGCGCATCATGGTGCGCACCAATGCGAATCAGTTCGGTCAGAATCTCTTGTTTTGAGAAACTAATCACTTCCTTTAGAGGTGAGATTATCTTTTCAGGTAGATCATCCAGCTTGCTTATCACATCATTACTTCTATCCTCGAAGCTCTCATTGAAGGCAGAAACTGTTTGTGATGGTATCTTTTGTAATTCTCCTTTGAAATCTATAAGTGAGTTATTGATGCTCTGAACCCACTCTTTGATTAACTCACGATCGCTGAAGCTATACCGTGTTGATTCAACGTTAGGTTCCTCTCTCTTGAACCATCTATCCCAAAAAACCATTATTCTATATTTGGTTTTGTTAAAATAAATAGATGATCTGATCCCATGAAATCTTTCCTGGTTCGTAGCTAGCTAGTCTACGATGTTGTGTCTTAACAGAACTTAAAAATGCTCCAACTGGGTACAATTCATATCTCAAAGCTTCCCAATCATCAGATCTAGTAGTTGAGAAAGCATTCTGACCTTTTATCTTCTCTTAGATGATACTAAACAGCTTAGCTTCGAACGAGAAACAAAAACAGGATCTCTTCCGGTTAGTTAAGCCAACATATTACTCTAATTAGTCTCTGATAATTATACGAAGTTCATCTAATATTTGTTATATGCAATTTGGATTAAACTCTCACTTTTATGTATAGCATAAGTTTTTCAATTATCTAATGTAGCTAATTGTAATCGAAGTTTTGTGCTAGCTAGCTATATTCTGTGTAGTCAACTCTCATTCTCTTTACGCTCTCTTGAAGAAAAGAGGCTGCGGATGAGTACAATGAAAGCAAAGAGTAGGATGGTCGTTAACAGGCCGGTGAGGAAATTCCTGCTTTCCGAGTCGGCTGCGCTACCCTTTTTTAATCCTGTACCTCTAGGAGGCAATTTATCGTCAGAATAGATGATACCATGCTTCCTACGCCTCTCCTCATCTGTTCTAGGACTACCCTTCCCACGATTAAACATATCCATTCCTCCATATACAATAAAATTAAATGTTATGTATGCTTATAATTATTACCTCGTAGCTAGCTGACTTATTGGATTCTACATCGATTCTCTCCATGAGGAAAGATAATTTATTTGCGCTTCCAATCGATACTCGAATTAGATCAGAGGCTTACACAATCGGTCTGCAACTAATTTAATGTGGGGGTGACATAGTTTTTGAGATTTTTATGGAAAGAGAAGTTAATGGAATTATAAAAAATATAAGGCCGATAATAACTCTCTTGAAACTCCCTTCTTCAAAAACTTACCCTTATAATACTGTTTTGGAAGATCGTAGACTAACTATGGCTGATAATGTGCTGGTATAAATCCGGTGTAGGCTGAATTTGTCCCTGTTATTGGCCTTATTCAACATGCCCGTCCAATCGAATTAATAGTGTCCTCAATGTTTATTATCGCTAAATAAGACGGAGTGTATTTTGTCTCTATAAATTCCTAGTTTCTTTAGGGGAGTACCTATCGCTAGATCTATTAGCTGTGTAATGAAAGCTACAGGAAGAGGCTTTCTGATCATTTTCTCCTCCATTAACTCTCTTTGCCCCCTATCAAATTGTAGATGACAAAAGATGCATGGAGTTACAACTATATCAGCGTCAGCATCATTCATATTATCTAATTTTTCTTTTGTCATGCTCAAACTTATGTCTAAATTAGCTGTTCTGACACCGCCTCCTGCACCGCAGCACATCATTTTATCTTTATATTCAACGCTTTGCGCCCCGGTAGCTTCTACAATCTCATCAAGCATCCTCGGCTTCTCCGCGCTTCCATGCTTTCTTATATCGCTGGGTTTTAAGAAGTGACACCCGTAATGCGTCGCAACTTTTACACTTCCTAAAGGCTTCTTAATAGCTTTAGATATATTATCAATCCCTACTTCATCATATAATAATTCGATAACATGTTTCACATCAATCTTCCCCTTATACTCTCGGCCGACACTTGCTAGTTGACCATTAACGAGGTTCCTGAGATCGTCATTTGATTTCAATAGATGATTGGCTTCCTGCAGTGTTGCATAACAGCCGTTACAGCATAAGGTTATGTTGCATCCTAAATCTTCTGCTATACATAGGTTTCTCGCCGCTAAAGTAGCCCATGTTTTCAAGTCAAAAGAACCTACAACCCCGGGGGCGGGGCAGCATGAAGAGCCCTCCATATCTATAAGGTTTATTCCAAATTCCTTGAGTACAAGTCGAGTGGCAAATTCGATTCCCGGATACCTGTTAGGCATTATGCACCCTAAAAAGAAGGCGTATTCATTCATCTTTAATCCTTCTTTGAGGTTATCAGTTTATCGAAGCCTAGTTTCCTAGTTAATGTTTGAAATTCGCGAAGGCTTTTAGGAAATTTATGTGTGGTTGGGGGTATCTCCGTTAAGTTCAAGTCTAATCTTAACTTTCTAGTCGCTTCATCTATCGGTACGAGGTGACCGGTCTTAATTAGATATCCAGCTATAAGTTGATGTTTCTTTTTCATATATCCGTTTTTAACTGCTATGTTTCGAAGGGCTCGTATAATGTCGGTCGTCTTAACACCCCTTGGACATCTTTCCTGGCAAGTATAGCATGTTGTACATGCCCAAAGTTCTTCGCTGGATAGGATTCTCTCTTTTAACCCAAGCTGAGCGAGTTGGAAGATTTCTCTTGTCCTTAGCGCGGTCCTCCTACCTGAGGGGCAGCTAGCTGTGCATGAACCGCATTGAATACAGTGGTTGACTGTACCCGCTGCAGCTTTCCCAAATATTTCAGTTTCATGTTCGACTATTTCACCCATGAACTTGAGGTTGAAGTCTTTATTCCTTAAAACCTGATCATCGATTAGACTCAATAGGTTAGCATCTCCTTTAACGCGCGTGTCAATGTCTCTCTCTTCTCAGGTGGAATAGGTCCCGTCTTCTTCATAAAGGATGCTAATTTATTCAGGTCAGTCACAAATCTACTCAACATCACTGTGACGAACTCTGTGAAACAAACTCGCTCAGCCTCAACCCCATTCCGATATAGAATATCCTTAACAGTATTAATGTTTTCTTTAATGTAGTCTACACTTTTCGGGTAGGGAGTTGTCTTCTGTTCGCATTCACCGATGAATATGCCGTCTGCCCCGAGCTTGAATGCTTCCAGCATAATTTTAGGTGTAACTCTACTTCCACTTGGAAGACGAATTATACGTGTGTCGCTTGGATAAGCCATACGGTTTGTCCCAACAGCATCCGCAACCTGATATGTACATGTATAATCCGAGAAGATGAGCATTCGGGTTTCATAATCTTTCTTATTTGCTAGGGCAGCTTTGATCTCTGCTAGTATCTGTTTATCTGTATAATGTTTCAAATCTAAAGCGTTTTTTGGACAGTAACCGACGCAGGCGCCGCATCCGTAACATAAAGCTTCATTTATTTCTGCAATCCGGTGAACGGTTATAGCTCCAGCCGGGCAACGTGTAACGCATAGGTTACAGCCATCGCAGAGCATCGCATCAACAAAACATTTGATCGGCTCTATCATGATTTCCCTCCGATTCATAAGCCTTATAGCTCTTGAAGAGGCTGCGCCTGCCTGAGCAACAGTATCGGGTATATCCTTAGGACTTTGAGCACATCCACATATGAAAATACCCTCAACAAACGTGTCGACAGGCCTATACTTTGGATGCGCTTCTTGGAGGAATCCATCAGGGCTTTTAGCGAGTTTTAGGACTTCAGCGATTTTATCGGTTCCCACACTTGGAACTAATCCGATTGAAAGCACAACAAGATCGAATTCCAGCTCCAGAATTTGATGGGATAAAGTATTTTCTGCTCTTAAGGTTAATTTTCCCGTTTTAAGGTTCTCACTAACCTCTGCTACACGTCCTCTGACAAATTTAACCCCTATTTCTTGTGCTCTCTTATAATATTCCTCAAATCCTTTTCCATAGGCTCTCATATCCACATAGAATATGTAGACATCTCTTTCTGGGTTTTGCCTCTTAAGAAGCTGAGCAAGTTTAACCGCATACATGCAACAGACTCTTGAGCAGTACAGTCTGTCGATCTGCTCATCCCTAGAACCGACGCATTGAATGAATGCAATTTTCTTCCCGATTTCCTTTATCTCCTTCCCTTGTGTGGCATGAACAACAATGCGCTCCAATTCTAGGCTTGTTATCACGTTTCTATATACGCCGTAACCGTACATTTCCTTTGACTTAGCCCCATAAGGATCGCATCCTGTTGCTACGATGACTGTATCTACCATGAACTCTACTATTTGAGGCTTCTGATCGAATTCTATAGCTTTTGCTCTACAAAGTTTTTCGCAGATGCCGCACACACCTCTAGTGAAGTGTAGACATGCTTTTTCATCGATAAGATGCTTCGATGGTACTGCAAATTCATGTGGTATATAAATTGCTTTCCGAGAAGTCAAGCCTTGGTTGAATTCATCCGGAACATTAATAGGGCATTTAATCTCGCAAATTCCACAGTTGGTGCACTTTTCAGCGTTAACATAGCGAGCTTTCCTCTCCGCTACGACTTTGAAGTTTCCAATATATCCTTCTATATTTTTGATTTCTGAGTAGACGAGAAGCTTTATGTTAGGGTTAGATTGAACGTCTGCCATTTTAGGTGCAAGAATACATGCTGAACAATCTTCGGTTGGAAATGTTCTACTAAGCTGAGACATTCTACCTCCAATGGTGGGCTGTTCTTCTACGAGGTAAACTTTGAACCCCGCATCCCCTAGATCCAGGGATGACTGAATACCGGCTATGCCTCCACCTATCACTAGAACCCTGTTTTCAATAGGTACTGATTTCAATTCTAGAGGTTCATTTAACCTTACTTTGGCTATAGCCATGTTGACGAGGTCTATCGCTTTCCTTGTGGCTGCTTCAGGATTGTTGAAGTGAACCCATGAGCATTGTTCACGTAGGTTGGCTATCTCCAAAGTATAAGGGTTTACACCGGCTTCCGAAAGCGTTCTCCTAAATGTTTTTTCATGAAATTGCGGTGAACATGCAGCTACAACAATCCTGTTGACCTTATACTCTTTTATATCGTCCTGGATGATTTTCCGTCCTGAATCTGAGCACATATGTTCATCGCTTCGAGCTATTACAACGTCTGGATGTTTCCCAACGATCGAGGCTACTTTTTCCACATCAACGATTTCAGATATATTTCCACCACAATGACAAACATATACCGCAATTCTCGCATGACTCAACCATTTTCCCTTCTAAACCTAAATTTTTCAAACCGTAAATAATAATTAATATAGATACAAATCCTAATTATAAAAATAAGATTTCAAATTCCGTCCCTATCCACATCCAACTCGTCAAACGCAACTCTTCAATCCTACTGACTGGCTACTAACATGCACTTAGAATAGCGAGCAAGATTAGAATATTTAAAATATGCTCAGGTAAAAAGACCTTAGCTAGCTGTTCTAAATATTTTAGATCAACTTAAAGATAACACAGTAGCGCTCCTAACAGGACGTAGAGCTCCAAAAGAGATTTTAGAGAGAGCTGACTTCGCCACAGGGGTAAGAGAGCTAAGACATTCGTTGAAGATGGGAATCACGACATGTGAAGACATGCACTATTGAATTTAACTAAAAAAGATTAGAGTACGCAGATATTTCAAAGAAAACTAAAATATTAATGATTGTGTAAATTATGTTTGGGTTATTGAAATGGTTGTTGTAGCTGAATTAAATATAACTCCTCTAGGTGAAGGCCCAAGCGTTGGAAGGATGCTTACTCCTATTATAGAAGAAATAGAGAGGATAGGAGTAAACTATCAAGTTACTCCTATGTGTACCATTTTCGAAGCCGAAGATCTAAAAAATCTTCGAAGTAGCAGAAAGACTGCATAAAGCCATATTTCAGTCGGGAGTAAAAAGAGTGGTAACGACATTGAAGGTTGACGATAGAAGAGATATCGAAGTGAAAAGTATGCTGGAGAAAGTTGAATCCTTAAAAAAATCCTGAAGATGAATGAAATTATGTAAGGTAGGAAAGTTCTATACAGATGGAATCGGAGACTTAAGGAGCAGTTATGAAGTGAAAACATCAGGGAATCTTTCATATGGAAACCGGGAGTTCTTTCATCATCAGTTTAATCGCCTTAGTTGGCACTGTAACCTAGGAGAGTTAATTGAAGATGCTGGTTGAAGAGATCGAAAGAATGAAGAGAACGATGGGAGCTGTAATCGTAGCTCACAACTATCAACTACCAGAGGTACAAGATATCGCGGATTTCATAGGTGACTCTCTCGAGCTGGCAAGGGAGGTAGTGGATGTCGACGCTGATCAAATAGTTTTCGCTGGAGTAGACTTCATGGCTGAAACTGCAGCTATCCTAAACATGGATAAAAAAGTGGTTATACCAAGCCGCATAGCAAGCTGCGAAATGGCTAGATACTTAGATACAAATATGATGACTGAATATAAGAACCAACATCCAGAGGCCGAATTCGTGTTAAACGTAAATTCCACAGCGGAATGTAAAGCATTGGCAGACGTCACATGCACCTCAGCAAACGCCGTCGAGGTGGTTGAAGCCATGGATGGTGATGAAATCCTGTTTGGGCCAGATTCGAACCTGGCCAGATACGTTGCTAATCGCACCGATAAAACGGTTATCCCTATACCTGCAAACGGACACTGTTATGTACATACAAACTTTGATGCTGAAAGGATACTTGAATTGAAAAAACAATGTTCTGGAGAGGTGATGGTTCACCCTGAATGCGCAGAGGAAGTGCAGAGTATAGCGGATGTCATAGCGAGCACTGGAGGGATGGTTAAATACCCAGCCAAGTCAAGTACTGAAAAATTTATAGTCGCTACCGAGCGGGATATGAGCTACAGGTTGAAGAGGCTCTACCCGAAGCGCGTATTTACTCCCGCTTGGAAGAACGCCATATGTCTTGGTATGAAACAAATAACTCTACGGTCTATATGGGAATCCCTGAAATACGGGAGGTATGAGGTACATATAGATAAAAGAATAGCTAGTAGCGCCAGAAGGTCTATAAAGAGAATGCTTGATCTGATGTGACGGCCATGTTCATAAGGATGTTTGAAGAGGACGCAAACTTCACCGAAGTAACGAGTTAACCATTCTAGAAGATTTTTGAAGCAATTCTTTGAGCAATTCAGCCTTGAAGATCGCTATATAGTTTGATGTTTCACGTTTTGCCTAATTTGACCTTAGGTTTTTCAGTGATAGCATAAGATTTTCGAGCTGATTGTATGAACTGATTTTATAACTGAATATTAAAGCCAGCTTTATCCTTAAACCGATGACTAGAACATCTGATTAAATCTATTCAAACACTCTTCTCTGTTTACCTTCAACTTTTTGAGCTAGCTAGATACCTTTCTCCGATCAATAAGAAACAAATAATCTCGTATCCTAACGATCTATTAGAATAAGCGATCGATCAATTAATGAATTCTCTTTGAGACCTATAAGAGAGTGATTCTGAAATTCAGGTTACGAGCGCTCTATTAGTTACAATCTCCTTATAGACAATATCAGAACTGTATATTACGTTTATTATATACGATTTGATTAGCTAGCTACATAACTTATTCCATAGTATCATATGTGGAGTTTCTCGTAGCTAGCTGGTGTGCGATAACCATGTCTGCATTGTTTATTAAGAGATCTCCTTTTACACGAAAATTTTTCCGATGCCTAAAAAATTCGATCGCTTTTTCCGAAAACCATTCTTCCCTCAATCCCACCATTACCGATTCTTCCATTTTTCCAAATCAAGTTTCTCAAATTCCTTTTCACTAATTATGGAAATCCTATCACTTCTACACATGTGTATTGAGAAACTCACTTAAACAAGATTTCTACCAAATAAAAAATTTCATTTTTGTCAGCAGAGTTCTTATGTGTATGCTAGATAGCTGCCTGTCGGCCACCTCGGAGAACGTGCGGTACGTGAGGTGCGGTTCTCTCGCCCACGAAGTCATTCCGGAGAAGACAAAGAGTATCTTCAAGAACGGCATGCTGACTGTTACAGCGCTATTGATGAGATGTCTCAAGAGTACAAAGATCTCGATAGAGTAGTAACATGATATTATCGCGAGAGAAATAGAATACATAGCCTCTTTACGAAAAGCGAGAGTAATAGCTGAATACTTTCTGAACTTTCGAATGGTCTCATCTTAACATGCGCGCTCGTCATAAACTATATAGATCAACTAAAAGTCCGCTTTAAGATCTAAAAACATACTAGCTAGCGCTAGCGCGTCTGAAATGATAAGGGATCACTAACAGAAAGAGATTGTATAACCGACTTTAGTTAAAGATTGATCATTTGATTTTTCCAAAGAACTATTTCTCCAAGATTAAGGCGCCATAACCCACTATGGCATCTGAATTACCTTGCACGTCGTAACTTGTGGCATATTTCAATAGTGTTCCAGTTTTCGCTCCTAACTTTTTTGATCCGATAATCATTGTTGCAATCGGTCCATAACCACACATCGTGAATCCTTCATCCTCTACTGTCTCAACAAGCTTTTTTGGCTCTAAAGACAATATATGATCTATTAATTTCCGATCAGTCTCATAAACCCATTTAACGACTTTCTCGATAGGCTGAGCTCCAACTGGAGCATAACCATAAACTGCGCCGTAATGGGTAAAGTCTGTGCTACCAATTACGATGATGTCTCTTTCCAATGTCTTTGCAGCTTCAGCTATTGCTGTTCCAATTTTTTCACAGACTTCATACGCGTGTAATCCCATCACTATAGGGACAATCCTAAATTTATTATCAAAGATATATTGAAGAAAAGGTAATTGAACCTCTATACTGTGCTCTTCATCATGGACATCAGGGTTATTCTCCAGATAACTCTTTGAATTATTGAGAATTTCTTTAGCCAGTTCGTCATCGATTTGAATGTCTCCCATAGGCATGTTCCATATTCCTTCAGTCATCACGAAAGCACCAGGATAACCTCTGTGGCTTGGACCGATAACTATAAAGGTCTCCGCTAAACCATCATCAGCTAAAGCATGGTAAACATGTGTAGCTATAGGTCCAGAATAAGTGTACCCCGCATGCGGTGATACTGCACCAACGATTCTTCTATTCCCCTTCTTAGTTTTGGAAATCTTGCCAGGACCAAATTTTGAATTTATGCATTTCTTAATAGTATCCCGTTCTATCTGTGGATCGAATGGATGAAATCCCAAGGCAGATGGTCTTCTTATCACCATATCTTCTCATTCATTATTTAGATAGTTATGTACTTAAGAATAC
>CAZAXO010000007.1:0-26297 GCA_964489085.1 uncultured Candidatus Bathyarchaeia archaeon | reverse complement strand
ATCTACGATTTCATCGATGCTTTCGAAGTCGTCGTTCGAATGGTTGCAGGGGATGTTAATCAATAAGTACGAGCATTGAGTAAATTCTTTATTACCTACGTAGATTTTTGTAGCTCTGCCGTATTTGACTAATTTTAGGAGTGAAGAACGAGGATTTGGGTAAAATACTTCGTGGACTAACCCTCCGATATTGTTTACTTTGTGTGTATCTAAATATGACTCAATTACGTTACTTCCAGTAAAATCGGCACCTTTGAAGTTTGTACGTCCAAAAAAGGCGGTACCTTTGAGGTTGGCATACTTGAAATTAGCTCTCCTGAGGTTAGCACTAACGAAGCAAGATCCACTGAGGTCTGCCTCATAAAAGTTAGCCCCTTTAAAGTTATTACCGATGAAAATAGATGTTTCTAGGTTTGCGCGTTCGAAATTAGTCCTCTTAAGATTGGTATCCCTAAAGGTAGACCATTTAAGATTTGACTCAGAAAAATCTACATTCTCTAGGTTGGACTTTATAAAATTGGTACCTATGATATTAATCCCTTTGAGACAAATACCTCCAAAATTGAGTTTTTTTATGTTTAAACCTGGGATACCACATCCACTACATTTCCACATGTAGGATATTATCTGTTCACTTATTTGTTTCATTCTTACAGTCCTTTTTTATTTTTATTAGTTTAGATAAATAGTATACTGGTATCTTAAATGTCTTGGTACAATAATTAATCTCTTCTGTTGTGTGATCTCCAATATAGTTATTAACATCTAAAACCAAAATAGCGTCCTGAAACTTAAGTTTTCTAATACAAATCGCTTGTAACTCTTCCCATTCATCGTAAGAAAACAAACTTTTATTTAACAAACCGTCAAAAGACCCTATAGATACAAGTTTTTTGTACTTAATCTGCAGGATTGATTCTATTTCCATGAAATTGCTTTTAAAAAACGTAGAACCTATTAATCCTATTCTATCTCCTTTTAACACAGAAAAGTTGTATTGATTGTATTTTTTCAGAAGATGTGAATTTAGGCGTCTTTTCACCTGCTGTGATACACCAACCTCCAAGAGTTGTTTTTCTAACTTATATTCTCGTTCTAATAGTGATTCATTTGCTAATTCCTTTACTTCGTCCCATTTTTTTGCTGCGTTATTCCATTCATCTTTACTTAATTTATCGATTGTATCCCTTGTTAACTTTATGAAATTCTTATAGGTTTCATCCTTATATATATGTTCAGTTTGTTTCTCGATATATTTTAAACCGACTTTGGTTAAATGGTAAGTAGGTTCATAATTTAAAATATCGAAAATAATCCAATCACATACTTTACCTTTAAGATACGGAGTAGATAGTCCGTCAATACTTTCAATCACAGGGGTTAAATTCCAACCTGCATTATCAAGAATAATAAGTAATTTCGAAAGTTGATTAATGAGTTGGTCAGTAGTGAGGATTGTCATTTTCTTCTCAAAAATCTCCTTTAAAACTATAAATAACAATAACCTTTTCATATTAGCTTTTACCATAATCCACCTCTAATTGTTTATACACTTTGTTTATAGACTCTATTAATTTCATTGTATTCATATCCTTCAGTCCGTCTCCCCGTTTTTTTCGTTTTTTGAATATAAGAAAATAAGTGTGAGTTTTAGCTACTTTTTTTCCGTATAAACCCAAATTTGGAATGAATTTATAAAATCTATATATAACCTCGTCCCATAAATAGAAGTTATCTCGTAAATAATTAATAATTTCGTAAGATCCCCTTAATCTATTTTTCCAATGGAAGTTAGTTATTTTTGCTATCAACACTCCGTTTTTGTCTAATAAATTATAGAAAGCATCAGATGCGAAAAGAGTGGTTAATATTAACTCACGTAAACCTTTCATTTTATTATATCCATATAACTTCTCTTTTTCTTTTGTATCCTTTCTATTTTTTAGATCTACGTAGGGTGGATCGTATATAATTATATCGAAAATTCCTTTTATAAAATGGTGTAAAAATCTAACATCTTTATGGTAGTCGGCATCGATTGAAGGATCTAAATCGTTTCTAATTACTTTAAATTTATTTAGGTCATTTTTGTGCCACATGAACATTTCTGAACAGGTAGAATCTAGGACTTTGGGCATTACTTCTGGTGTGTTTTTATATGGGTTATAATAGTTAAGAACCCAACTGAATGCTTCCTGTATGCCGTATTTTGTACCATCTATTACAGATAGTTTTTTTCTTTCGAAGATGTTTCTACTCATTTAATTTTTCTACTCCTTTTTTTATTGATTATTTGATAATCTAAAATGTGACTCTACACCACTTCAACCGAATTTTTTTTTAACTTGTCTCGATAGCAATCGCAACAATACCACTGAACTACATTACTTTTCCATTGCTTTACTAATATTTTAGCAATTTCCTCTACTGAGTATCCATCGTAAAACAAGCTTGTAGTCATTTCATAAAAGATGTCGTATATTTTAATGTTTACGCGGTGACATTTGAAACATAATCTAGGGTGTTCTTTTGGGTTGTAGGCTCCCAATTGTTTTTTCAATATCAGGACGTAAGTACTTTCCTGTTCTGGTTCTTCAGAAAATACCGAAGGTGTCATTTCTACTGGCATGTTAGTGGTATAATCTATTAGTTTGAAGTTCGACTTTGGTTCTTCAATTCTAACGGAGTTTTTCACGTAAAGCTTCCATACGTAATTTTTTACGTATTTTTTATGGACATAGTCTTTATATCTGATGTAATTGTATACCTCAACAATTACTCTAACAACTAACTTAAATAAGTTTTTAATGGTTTTCATTTATCCACCTTTCTATAGACTTGTTTTCACTTCTTAATTTCTCGTTTTTCCACCAGTGAAGCCAATACAAAAGGATTGTCGTAATCACTGAAATCGATCCATTTTTCTTCTCCTATTTCTCGAAACTCAACTACGTTACCACATCCATTAAGTTCTATGAAATGTTTATCACAAAATAGTTGTTGTACTTCATTTTCACCACTTCCTTCCCACATATAATTATCTTGTACTATGATTGTGAATCCTACTTCCCATTTTGGATTTTTGTTACACTTTTCCTAGTCACATTCACATTTTTGTAAACTTATAGTTCTTCCATCTCCTGTAGACAATTTTCGCATATTATTGGTCGTTGATTGTGTTCTATATATCGTTGTATGTTACATTTTTTGCAGTAGTATTTTGAGATTAGACCTTTTATTCTTTTTGGTTCCGTCAATCTTAAATAGAGTAACATGGCTTGGTTGGCTAAGTCAATGAGGCGTGTTGGTTCTTCTTCTATTAACATTTTATTATACCATCGGTGATATATGTGTATTAACCTAGTTCTTAAATGTAATAATTCTGTAGTTTTCCAAATGTTTCCGAGACTTTCTTGTTTTTCGAGTAATCTATTTTTCATAACTTCAGAGATTTGGTCTATTTCCTTATCGAAAAAGTTTGATAGGTCTATAGATATTTTTTCCCACGTTACTACTTCGAATTTTTCACCGTTATAATGTTTGGTGTACTCAGATGCTTGTTTTTGTGTGGGAAAGGATTTTAAAAACGTCAGATCCTGTATAACTATTTGTATATCTTCTCCTTCGGTAGAGTTAAATCCATATACTACGTATATATCTTTCATTTTATTACCTCACATTCAATTTATTTATTGATGTGTTGACCATGAATCATTTAGATCAAATTCATCGTGGTTTATAATATTTATTAGTAGTTCTTCGATTTTTAGGCAAGTTTCGTCTTTACATTGATTTTCTCTATCTTTTATCAATGTATTATATTGTAATTTGGAGAAGTCGATCCAATCTCTTAGTGTATTGCTACTACCTATATCTATTATGTTTTTAATATGATTTAAATGGATTCTAATATCTAGTGCTATGTCTGTTTCTCCTTTTTTAGCGAAGTATGATGCCAAAGAATCCATAAATTTTACATTTTGTCTGAGACAAGATTTAACTGTATCGTATTCTGTATACCACTTCTGTGTTATTTTGGTTGATTCTTCCCAGTTTGACTTTTGTTCTTTACTTACTTTATTCAAATTATTCATTAACTCTATAATGAGTGTGTCTAAGCTGATATCCTTTATTTTGCCTACGTTTTTTATTGACATTATACTTTTGATATAATCCAAATAATTGTCTATTATTTTGAATGGAAATATTTCCTTAATTTCGTTTAGTAATATTTGGCTTCTATTATCTACATGTATAAAATACTTGATAAACGATTCAATTATATCTAATCTTCCTTCTATACCAAATAATATGTCCTTTTCTATTTTATCTATTTTATTGTTTGTTTCTTTAATTTCATTTTTGATTTTGTTATTTATTAATACTTTTTTTTCTTCCATATTTTTTGATCACTTTTCTCAATGTTTTATTTTTTTTATCCACAATAATTTTTAACGATATTATCCCCATCAAATTCATGAAGACAATTAATAGGAATTTTGTAAAACCTTGTAGAACATAAACCGTTAAAATTACATGGACAATCGAAACAATAACAATTGAATCGATATGTTTTTTTATTTAAATTATAGGATAATACTGGAAAATATCCAGTTATATCTGTATTTTTCTCATACTTCCTATGTATGTCTAACTTTAGTAATAAATATAAATACTTTCTGATTTGAACCATTATAAAATTAAATATCTTTTCTCTATATTCATATCTCATATTGGCTCACCTCTTATAAGTTTTAAGATGTTTTCATATCCTTTTATAATACCACTGTTGAGTTGATTAGCATGTGGAACACCCGACTTATTACATACTTCTATTAGTTCCTTCGTTTCAGAAATTTGTTTTTCTAGCCACATTTTTAATAATTCATACTCCTTGTTATTTATTTTGGCTGGTAGATCTTTTATAATTCTCTCACCTATATTTCCAAGAATTTCATCGTGTAATTTATATAATTTCTTTGAAATCTCCTTCCTTTCTTTTCTGGTCGAACCTTTACCACTTAAAATACTAGTAGATAAATTCCAAAGTGCCAAGAAAGGTTTCTTCTCCTTACTTGATAATAAATCGGAGATTTTAATTTCTTTGTTTTTTAACATCTTTCTATATGTAAATTTTTTGTTATGTTTGTAGGTGGATAAGAGTGATATTCATGTTCTCTTACTTACGACCCGATATAACCGAAAAAGGCGATTGAATGAGGGTATTCAGTCATACGAGTTCCACTTTCTACCTAAATTAACTCCATAATTTTGTAATTATAACATTCATCTATTTCAGGATTAAATTCTTTATATTTCACCAAATATCTATTTACATTTGAACCTTTAGTGGAATTATGTATTATCAATTCCTTTATAACGTAAAATAATATTTCCTTTTCTCGTTCTGTCATTACATTAAAATTATAATGAGAAGATTGATAACGATATACACTTTGAACTTCTGTATTTTGAATTTTTATATGATTGTACAGTCTTTTTGATAATACTTTTCTAGAAATTGTTAATATATGCTTAATCCTATTAAAAGTTGGTTTTTCCAATTTATTATTTATTTCGTATCCTATTGAGTTTCTTCCTGATATCATGGATGCTATTGTTGTAGTTGCTGTACCTAAAAATGGATCTACAATAGTATCTCCATACAGAGAGAACATATTTATCAATCTGTATGGAAGTTCCAATGGAAACGCTCCAGTCCTTTTATCGTAATTGTCTATATTTTGTATTTCTCCTTGTAAGTTAGTCCATATATTAGAGAACCACTTATTTCTTTCTTCCCAAAAGTAGGAACTATTATATCTGTTTTTATCTTTAGGTTTTATTTTTCGTCTATTTCCTTTTCTGAATATGAGAATATGTTCGTGTTCTAATGTAACGTAGGCGTTTGGAGGTAACATTCCAGAACCCATAAACTTATTTGGGCTATTATTTGGTTTTTGCCATATAATTGAAGGTAGTGGTATGAGAGGTAGTGTCTGTAATTTCTGTGATACCCTTGTGTGATTTGGATACAATCTAAATGAATCAATTGTTCTAACGGCATCTCCTATATTTATACATATAATACCTCCTTGTTTTAGTATTCTATAGCATTCTACCCACGTTTTATCTAGTTCTTTGTGTATCCATTCGTATGCATAGTGTATATCTTCTATGTTCATAGATTTAAGTTTAAGTAGATTATTAAATAATTCATCCCACATTTCTATTAGTGGATACGGTGGAGATGTTATTACTAAATCTACTGATTCATCTGGTATATCACCCATATTTCTTGAGTCTTTGAAATAAATATAGTGTGTGGTTTCCATTATCTTATAATTCCTCTTTTCTGTCCATTGGATATAAACCATACCACGATTTTATAAATTGGACTAATTCTTTTGTTCTGGTGGATGAGGTAGTAAGCTGTTTTATGTACCATCCAAATCACAGTTACTGCCAGCCAGTTTTCATATATCCATTTAAACAAATTCATTTTTCTGTAAGTTTTTTCAAATGTTGCTTCAAACCAAGTAAATCATCGGGCTGTAATCCCTTTTCGGATTTTCTAATTAACTCTTCTAGTCTATATATAATTAGTTCTTTTTCTCCATCTATTCTACTTTCTAATAATTCTTTTTCTAGCTTTCTGTTTTCTATAATTAAATCTTCAATTTCTATGTCTTTCTTTCTGGCTTCGATAGTTAGTTGCATGTGTTCCACTTCTAATTCCTCTTTCTTTACTTGTAAGGGAATCACTTCATCGATCTTTTTTTGATAATATTCATCTTCTTTACTCATTTTTTTCACCTTCTTTAACTAAATGTATACATTTAAAAAACGATATTGGATTATATAATGATAAAAATCTGTCTCTATATCTCACAAGTTCAACTTGTTCTCCTTTATATAATTTTCCTAAACATTGAACACAAATATTTGTTAACATTAACACTCTGTCCTTTCTGAATGGACAATTACTCTTCTTACATAACCAAGGTTGGTGATTTTTATAATAACACCTAATTTCTCCATCATCGTCTTCTTTTCTATAGGGACATCTTCCATTGTCTGTTTCAATAGTCCAAACTTTTTTAATCACTTTTTTACTCATTTTCTTCAATACGTTTTTGTAGTTCTATTTTAGCATTTTCCAAATGTTCTATTACTATACACAAATTACTTATTTTTCTGTCTAAGTACCACTCTCCTTTTTTCAAATCGTCTATTTCGTTTTCTTTGTACTTAGCCCTAGCTATATATTTAACGGCATTTCCTAAGTGAAAGTCTAACTTCCAATCCTCTATAACATCTATGACTTCGTATTTCCCAACGTTATAGTGTTTTGGATGGTTTATTTTTTCCTTCTTTTTACTCACATTGAGAATTTTTTTATTCTCAGAAATTGCTTTATTAATATCTATATATTCGATTATAAACAATTCGTCTCTTAAACCAGTTTCTTTTTTTATTTTATCTCCGATAACATCCATCAATTTTCCCCAATAAGGAAGGTTATCGAAAACGTTTATACTTAGACTTTTTGTTTCCGTCGTACCTAATACCCTGTATTTTATTAAAATAGAAGGATCTTTCATTTTACTCATTATTATTTATCTCCTCTTAGGTTATTCCGAATCCAAATTGATTGTATTTTTTCCTTAATCTTTTCACTAGGGTATATCGTATAATGGAATATGTTACAACTTTTGGGATAAATATAGAGAAAAATATGATGTATAATAAGGTAATTTCGATACCAAATATTAGTAGTATAAGAAGAACTAATAACTGAATAATTGTCAATACTAGAAAAACTATGTCTGTATATCTTACACCTTTTACTTCATCGATGTATAATCTCATAATTTGCACCAAATAATTTGTTTTTAAACGTCAATAATTTATGATATAATTTGTTTTTAAATGGTATAACTTCTTCTTTTGTTAATTCGATTGGATCTACTCCAGTTTTCAAATAGTTATACATTTTCTTTTCTTCACTACAAAAGTCACATTCTCCAGATGGATCTCCGTATTCATATCCACATATGTTACATCTCATGCTTCCTAAATTATATATATTGATCTTCTTAATATTATTTACTTCGTCCCTTATTACTGTATCTTGTGTATAATTTAGATATATTTTCCTTCTACAATTTGAACAATATGTCTTTATATCACATAAACTCTTTATTTCTCTGTATACTCCGTTATAGTGATAAAAACCCACGGGACTACTAAGAATTAATATTTCTTTGTCTGATACCATCGAATAATTACAATGAGGACATTGAATCATAAAGTAATCTGTACTTCTTAATGCTTTATATTGATACCACCATCTACGTACCCTTCTTTCTTCAAATGTAAAGTCAGTCATTAAATCAGTGATATTTTTCATCTATTTACACCTCCTCTAGTACTGGTATTACCTTTTTTTTATCTCCAGTACACAACGCCACTAATTTAGTATTTAGATCTTCTGACTCTACTAAAATATTAAAGTTACCTACTTTTATCGTAGTACCTTTAGTTAATAATTTTTCCCTTTTGGATAATACACATATCAAATCAAATGTGACGTTACTATTAGAAACGGGGTCAATTATGTAATCCATAGGTTCTATTTCCCAGTAAAAGTTATTGTAATCTGGGTAATTTTCAGAAATAAACTTATTTAAATCTTCGAACGATTCTATAATTTTTACATCATCTGGGATATCGATCTTTGACATTTTATTCCTCCTTTAGGTATGCCTATATATTTTTTATTATTAAAGCTATTTGAGGATCCTCTTTACATTCTTCAAATATATAATCTAGATTTTTAAGAATAATAAACAATTCTTCTAGAGAATTAAAATTATTTATGTTTCCAAACAAATTGTTTATGGTGTTTTTTATACGACTAGAAAGAAGTAATCTATCTTCAGGAAGTCTCTCTCGTATTGTCGATAATTTCTTCATTAAACTTTCTATTTGATTCGAAGTAACTAATAATCTGTTTATCTCTTTTATCCTTTCTTCTTTCTGGTCTTGTTTTTCTTGTAGATCGGTTATTGTTATAATAATATCGAGAATCTCTGCAATTAACTCATTTTTTTCTTTTATTAAAGATTGAGTGTTACTCATTATATCATCACTTATATCTTTCGGTATTAGATTTTTCATTATTTCATTCCTCTTTTAATCTATTTAATTCCAATTCTAACTCCTGTGATTTATATAATAATTTTGTGTTATCGTTTGACCATCTGTTATATTCTTTCTCTATTGCTGACCGTAAGATTTCGAAGAAATCTAAACCTTCAAATCTGGCAGTTAGATAAAGTGTAATTAGTGTATCACCTATTTCCATAGCCAAATCCATAGCCAAATCTTTTTTGGTTTTACCTTTTTTTCTGATATCATTATTTAGGCATCTCAAAACTTCTGCTATTTCACCAATTTCCTCTACTACGTATATGAATTGCTCTGTGCTATTTTTCGTTCCAGATTCTTTTACCTTATTGAAAATGTATTCTAGCTTACTCTTCCTTATTATCTTTAGGACCGTATTCATCAACCCCTTCCAATTTAGCTATATAATCCAATTGTCTATATTTTCCCTTATAATCCAATCCGTAACCCACTACAAAATCATTTGGAATTATAAAACCAACGTATTTTATATTTTCTCTAAGACTAAGCATTGGTTTATATATATTTTCGTAATAACCTTTCTTCATAAATAAAAAACAGAAATTTACACTTTCAAAATGGTTCGACATACCTTTAAACATATTATTTATCTTATGATACGTACTTCCAGAATCTATGATTGTGTCGATTATTAAAATATGTCTATTTTTTATATCATCAAGTTCAAATAAGTTTATAGGTCGTGACATTTTTTCATTTAAATATATGCCATCATACGATTTCATATGTATAAAATGAGGTGTTATATCTAATAAATGGTCAAAGTAAACAAATAAATCTGAAATAAATCTAAAACATCCGTTTAATATACCAATACAAGATAATTTCTTATTCTTATAATCCGATTTAATATTAAACGCTATTTCCTTTATCTTCCATTGAATTCCGTAACAAATTCCGAGTACATTCCCTTTATAATTTTGTGTATCAGATTTAAATATTGGTAACTTTGTTAATTCTTGTATGGGTTTAAGCTCATTATTTCTCTGCATAACATATCACCTTTTTCTTCTAAATATACTACATGTAACATTAATACTATTTTATTTATTTTTTGTTTGTTATTAGTTATATATTTTAGTACGTTATATCTATCTTCTAATATTACTATTATATCGTACTCTTTTGAAATTTCAATAATATGGTTTAGCTTAAATTTGTTATATAACTCTTCTGACCATTCCTTATTATTAAAAGAATGGAAAAAAATTTTATATTTGTTTATAGGTTTTAATAAATTTTTTGTTATATTTTCGTATTGTGGAGGTCTGCCAGTTAAGAAAACAATATCTGCTTTCATTTTTATCATAGTATTAAAATATGATACCATTTTTTTGCTTAGATTTATGGATTTAGTTGGTCTATTATATACTGGATTATACTTATCAGGTATTATTGTTCCATCTATATCTGAGATAATTACTTTTTTCATCGTTCTATATATAAAATGATTTTAAGGTAGTTATACACAGATTCTTTAATCAATTTGGAGGTCTTGGATTCAGAAGGCAGTGCGATAACTACTTTCTTATACATTTATATATTCTCCATTTTTATTATTAAATCATTTACTTCATTGAGTTCTTTTTCTATCTCTTTATATAAGTTTTCGTTTTCTATAGTTATTTCTAACGTAGAGAACGGTTTGTCTTTTATCCTTTCTAATTTTTCTTTGTGTTTTTTTAAATCGTATCTTGGTTTTCCTATTCGAGTGTGTTGTAATCTAACTAATTCTAGGTTATTTTTTATGAGCATTGTGTTTGTAATTTCTCTTATCATTGGAGTTGTTATGTATTGTATACTTTTTCCTATTCCTACTAAAAATCTACATGTCTCTTCCGTTATTTTGGTTGCTAGTTTTGGTTCTACATCTGTCTCTCTCAATAACGCACTAAGTATCATTTTTGGGTCGAAATCCTTTATTACTCCGTTTTTTCCTATTACCCTAGGTGTTGATATAATCATTATTTCAGGTGTACTCTAAATACTTTCATGTATTCAATATATGTGTTGGCACACTTAGTCCATCCGTTTTTTATAGCTATATCATAATTATACATGTAAAATTTTTGAAGTTCATCTATACTTATCTTTGGGGCTCTTATATTAGCTAGTTTTAATAGATCCCTTCCGTATTTTGTATCCGGTTCACCTATGACTTCATCGTTAAGATATAGTTGACCTTCAGTCCAGTTATATTTTACTTCTACACCATTCAATGTATGTTTTTCTATTACTGGCTTTTGTGTTGTACCCATTCTTTTTTGTTCTTTTAATATTACTTTTTGTTTTATCTGTTTAGCAGGTTTATAAAGCTTTACCCTTTTTACTTTTTTGGATTTCTTAATAATTGGTTTTTTAACTTTATTTTTTGATGGTTTCCAATATAGCCAATATACGAAGGATCCAGTTATTTCTCCTTTCCATATGGCATTCTTCTTTGTTTCTTCTTCAAATTTCTTCATTTCATCTGTTAATTCTTTGTCCCAACACATACCTTTCCAATACTTACATACAACCGTTTTACCCTTGTAAGTTATTGTTTTGGTTTCATTCATTACTAATACCCTATTTTTTAATAAATATATTATATTTTTAAAATTTATAAATTTTTATAAACCTAACAAGAATGTAGAAAAAAATTACAATAGGTATTAAAATTTTATTTGTTACTGAGGATTATTTTCAATCCAAAACAGGGTATTGGACAAAAATATAGGATACGTCTCTTTTTATCATAGTAGAGACCTATCCACATATCTTCTTTTTTAAAAAAAGGTTTTACTTTCATAAAACAACGTTATTCTTTTTATAAATTTCTTTTACTTTTTCAACTTCTATGTTTAGCCAACTACCACGTATATTTACCCCATATTCTATTATACCTTTGTTAGATAGTTTTCCAAGTAAATAGTATAATCTCTTTTCGTTAATCCCTAGATTTAATAATTTCTGAGTTGGGATGTTATCGTATGGTTTTTTACAATCGTTTAGAATAGTTCTAATTACTAATATCTCGTCTTCTTTTATCATGTTAATTTAAATTTTTTCTTGTTTATACTATCGTATAAAGTAGCTTCTCCATTTTTAATTTTGAATACGTATTCCCATCCTGCGAGACTTCCAGATTCAGCAAAAGAACCAGTTCCAAATCTTTGTTTGTAGTCTTTTCCTTCTTTGATTTTGTTAAGTATTATCTCTATTACGTCACCTTTTCTATACTCGTTAAATCTAGAAGTTGACCACTTTATTATTTTGTTTAGATTAGTTTTATTTGCTTTTACCTCCTCTGCAATTATTTTAGGTATTAAGATTGATTGTATCGACCACTTTCCGGTGTGTTTTAATTTTCCTGTTCTAGCTTTTATATCTACTCCACATTCCATAAGTCCTTTGTATTTATCTCCGTTATAACTTGTATGATCCAAAGGAACAGTCTTTATTGTTCCTTTAATAAAATCATTGGGAGATCTCCATCTATCGTGGTAATATTTAGCTTTTTTACTATATGGCATATTTTATATTCTCCCCATACTTGATAAATTAGGTTTAAATTCTTCTATATAATAAATTTTAGAGCCACTCTTATTTGGATCGCTCATATACTCCATTTTTAAGTTGGCTTCCTTTGCTAAATCGAAAATCTTCATATTATTTTTGTAAATCGAATTATCAAATTTATTTAATTTATTTTGAGCTTCTCTAAGTTTATTGGGATCGATCTTACTACCTTTGCTTTTCATCCTTTTTATCATGGTCAATGTTGAATGGTAACTTTGCTTAAGTCTTACGTTGGTTTCAATCAATTTTTTTATTTGATATTTGTTATGTACTACGTTTACTTTTTTCTTTTCATATTTTACTACTTTCTTTTTTGGATTAGTTTTCTTTTTGGTACTACTTGATTTTTCCGGTCGTATTAAGTGTGTTTTATTACCTCGTTTAACCTTATATATTTGATTGAAAAAAGTTATTCCATTGTGTTCCATAGCTGAATCTGTATCATCTGTTTCTCCAGTTTTCATATTTTTTAAATAATAAAAAGTCCAAGTACTTCCAGCTCCAAATATACCCTCACCGGTTACACTTACACCTATTTCAACTATCTTATAGGGTATATTCTTGGTTTTTATAAAATATAATATATCTCCTTTTTTGAGTCCATCTAATTTTTTCGTAATATATACTATCCTTTTCTGGGAAGATGTCAGAGTTTTTGGATCTTTCTTCGATAACTTCCATATTTCGGTATCCGAATAGATTTTACGTTGTTTCGTTTTGGGTACCGTTTTAATTTCAAATTCAGGTTTTATGACGTACACTTCATTATTACGCTCAACTTTATATATCTGATTATAAAATGGAGTTCCAGTATGTCGTAATGCCTCACTTCTTGTATTAATTTTTGCTCCTTTTTTCAACCCTTGTAGATAATAAAATAGATACGTTCGTTCTAGACCAAATATACCTTTATCTAACGTATTTATACCTATTTTTACTACTTTTGCTGGAGTGCTATTCTTACTTCTGAAATATAAAATATCTCCAATTTCAAGTCCGCCAAGTTTATCCAGAATAAATAGAAATCGTTTTTCGTAAAAAGTTAATTCTTTTGGATCTTTATCTAATACTTCTCGTATTTCCTTATTTATATATAATTTAGAATCAAGTCTCGACTTTTTGGTCGATTTTTTTTTAGTTGACTTCTTGGGTTTATTTTTTGATGGTTTCCAATATAGCCAATATACGAAGGATCCAGATACTTTGCCTCGCCAGATTGCATGTTGTCCGGTTTCTTTTTCGAATTGTTTCATCTTGGTAGTTAGAGGTTTGTCCCACGGTTGATCTTTCCAGTAGTCTACTTCTTTAGTTATTCCTTTGTAAGTTATAGTTTTCGTCATGGTTTATACTAATTCTAATGTAACTTTGATATTCTTTTTATGACTTACTCCACATCGAGTACGTCTGGCTTTTTCTGTATTCTCTCTACTAAATATATACAATCGGAACCTACACTTATCAATTGTCGATCTAATTTCTTTAGTAACTCACTGTCTACTTTGAATTTAAAGTGATAACTCATATAATCTAACGCATAACCCAACTTATGAACATCCTGATCTATTTTTTTAAGCCATCTAATTATTTGAGCTTTAGTGTCTATTTTTGGTGGAACCCATGTTGTTGTTGCTCTTTTAATTCTTCCCATTTTCTTATTTCACCTCCGTCCATTTAAGAAGAGTCATATCAATTTCATTCATCGTATATGTGTAATCTTTGACGTTTGTTGAAAATCCGTCCTTATCAGGAGTAGCTACGAATATCTTTTTTCCATATATGTCATATAAATACCAAAAATACCAATTAGGTTCTTCCTTTTTACTATAGGACAATCGTCTGAAGTCATCGTTAGGATGTTGATTTGGTTCTCCACCTACTTGATAATCGTATAATATCTCAAATTTTTTGTGAAGTAATATTTTTAAATTACCAATAGTAATTCCGTGTGATATATTTTGCTTTAGAAACTTACCAACCTGACTTCCGTATTTATCCAATAGTAAAAACTTCTTTTTTCTCCATAGTATTAGAGAACCAGACCTTACACTGCTTCCCTTTTCTAATTTTACCATTTTTTATTATCACCGTTAATTCTTATTTAATTTCTATTTTATTACTTCCGGTTTTATTTGTATTCTTACTATCATTCGTTCGATGTCTCGTGCGGCAAATATTAGACTTTTATCTATTTTTGAGATTAGATTTTTATCCACCTTGTATTTAAAATCTCCTTCCATATCACCAATTTCCTGAGCGTATTTATTCAAAGCAACTTTTATTTTATCTAACGTTCTTATATAATTTCCCATTTTTTCACCTTCATTTTTTGTTAATTTTATTATATTAATAATACCGAGGATTATATATAAAAACAGTGTTTTACATGATCAATTTTTTCCTTACCTGTTCTACTGGTCTCTTAACGTAAATATCCATTTCTCCACGTGGGTTAACATCAATTATATGTACTTTGTTATCCCACTTCGGATTCATCAATACTAACTTGTAAGACTCATTCCTCTCTTTAGCATACTTATACTCAGGTGCAAAGTCTTTTTCTTGGTTGAACTTCAACGTACTACTTTTAGAATTGAACCTAAATTTAATAGTATATATCACTTTATTCCATATTAAATCTGGAGCATCCGTATTTCCTCCTAATACTTCATCCAACCTTACCTCTGGTACTCCAATAGATAACGCAAACCATCTCTCGAACATAAAACCAATATTATAGGGATTATTTCTATTACGAAGTAATTTTGCCGCTTCTTGAATAAAGGGATAACTAAGAAGATCTGGATTGTTATCCTTAATTTGCCTATAGGAATCACCTCTGGCTATTCCCTGAGCCACCCTTGCTAATTTCAGATTTTTAATATTATTTACACAAAACGTAGAAAAAGTACAACCGTCTTTGTATTCTATATCGAAAACCGTTAATTCTTTTTTCTTTTCGATCTTCTTTTTTCTTCCGTTGTCATCGAAATCTCCACTTTCCAACCTAAGCCAAACCTGAGATATCAAAGCCTTAAGGTAGTACGTATCAAATTTAATTTTGTCTTCGTCTTTTTCTTGTGTTTCGTTATACTCTACCATTAAACCCAAAAGTGCGCCTTTTTTGGTAACACCTCTTTCTTTACACATGTTCAAAATTATTTTCCTATCTCTTGCTAGCCTTTTTCCATCGATCTCAAACGTATACATACCAGCATTGGCTTTACCAGTTTCTATATTGGCATGTTTTTTCTTTTTATATCTAGCCCTAAATTGTTTCATCCAATGAAGTGGAACGTATACTCTACCTAATATATCGTGATTCTTATCATAAATAATACAGCGAATTTTACATTTTGAATATACAATGTCTGTTTTTACATCACAGTAAGGACACTCGTAAATATCGATTTGATTTTTGTTAGAAAACTCTCGTTTACACTTCGGACATATAGAATATCCCTTTTTACCGGCTGTTTCCAAATATAGAGTAACTACGTCTGTTTCTATTTTAAGAGGATCTATAAATATAAACGAGTTCTGTGCTTCTCTAATTATTTTTGTAATGTTATCGAGATACTTCTGCACATTTACTGATCCTGGTCCAGACAATTTAGGAGATTCGTCTCTTATTCCAATATCCCCATCGACCATTTCAGGTAGTATTTTATTAAAGTCAGCTGTAGAAACACCCTGATGGATTTTCCTACTCATTTTTCTCAAAAGGTAAATCATAGACTTCCAAAAAAAAGCCAACATCTGTGCCAACTCAGATTTACCTGAATTCGGTGTTCCATATATTACAATAATAATATTACTATTATTCCTTATTCTACGTAAAAACGTATTTATTAAACTCTTAGTCCGATCCCCTCTCCTTCCCATAACCCATCTTAGTTTTGGGTTATTAAATCTCTTATTAAAAGATAACTCTTCTAAATCGTCCTCTAATCTATAATGTTTACAATAATTTACTAATTTAAATCTCCGTCTTGCTTTATATCGTTTTACTGTATTTATTTTAAACATAGAGACTAAACTTAGTAATATAATAAATACAATTTGTAGTTGTATCATTACTCTATTTCTTCTTCCTCATCGTATTCATCTGACATTCCTTTATAATAATCTATTTCGTCTTTCACCGATTTTGGAATAAGATGAGATTTCGTTATTATTTTAATGTTTGAAAATACTTCTATTAAAACCATACTCACTAGTTGAGATTGGTGTACGAAGTGTGCCGATATGGCATCCACATAGGCTTGTTGAATACTCCTCATATACTTTATTGTAAGATGTGGCTTTGGTTTCCTTCTACTTATATGTCTTATAAACTCCTTTATTCTCCATGCTAAGTATCGATTCGCCGGTTTATTAGCTGGTGTTAACATTACAGATTCATTTAATGTCTTTACTATCTCTCTTGTAGATCTTATATCTCCTATCATAAAATTGAAAATATGATCATCAATAGTTCCTCCAACTTCTCTATTCATAGTGAAGTTTTCGTTCCATTGTTCTCTATAATTATCCAATAGATTTGCTGCTGCTATACGAGCAGAATCGTCGTCGTGATATCCCATTTTCTACTTTTTAATTACGATAATTGTATATACGAATATAATAAGTAAGATTCCAAACATAACAAAGAAAATCAAATAGTAATTTACTGACCAAAATATTCCTACTAATAATACACCTGTACCTATTACAAAAATCGTATGGAATAAATTATATAACATAAATACCATTGATACTACTATACCTATAACACCGAAAATAGATATGATATATAATATATTGGCTCCATGTGTAGATAATTTATAGCCAAACCAAACTACAGATTTTCCTCTTTTTTTTGCTACGGACATAATATCTTCCACCATAACATTGGTATCATACCTGTTATAGTGTCAATTCCTCTATTTACTAAACTATTAAATGTTACGTACATTGCTATTGATACAAATGACAATATACCAATTATAACTATTAAGATATAAGTAACGATTTTGTATTGTTGAGCCTTCTGAGCCTGTTCTTCGTATCTTGCAGCATTTGGATCTTTAGTTCCTAATATTTTAGTTATTTGTATATCTTCCATCTCCTGCAATATATCATCCCAAGCGTCGTAATACATGTCTGCTTTCACCTGTTCTTGTCTTATAGCCATTGCTGCTTGTTGAGTAAATGATCTTAAAGTGTAAACGAACTTTTCTAAAACTTTCATTTCCATATACGTTATAGACATCATATCTAATGCTGGTTCTAATACCTTCTTTGTTATCTTTTCAGACCAATTTAAATAATATGTAGGTATTTCTGGCAATATATATCCAATTTGACTTAAACTACACTCTACAGCATCTATTTTAACCGGAAAACCCTGATGAGTACCATTTATGGGTTTTGTCTCTAATACTTCTTTTATATCATGGGATGTAAGAAGACAAATCCTGTCGAAATACAATTCAGAATCCTTATATTTAGTAGGTTCAAATAGAACACCTATATGTATTTTGTAATCTTTGATTTTCTCTTTTACTTCGTCTGTAACTTCCTCCAAATCGAAGTTCTTATATTTTATTTGTTCCAACATTTTTTTACTGACGTCATCATATAATTCACCATCGCTGTTCTTTAAATCTCCTCCAAATATTTCTTCAGGTAGCGATAACGGATGATGATAATTCTCCATCATCTCCTTATTTTGTATCTCTTGTTTAAGCTGTACAAAATACTTATCTTTGAATAATTCTTTAAGCATTGCATCAGACCAGTCGACTTCAATTGTGTACCAATGTCTTACACCTAACAGTTTTCTTTCATAGTAAGTAAAATCTCGCCATATACCAGCATCCATAAAATCAACGTTTCTTACCGCATCGTCGTGACCAGTCCTAAGTTTATATCTGAGTATTACGAAACCGAGTACATATGTTTCAGCTATAAATAACCAGATGATTAATTCCATTGTCTCAAGTGGAATAACCATTCTAATAAAGAAAAACACAAAAAGTAATATTATTGTAGACATCATAAAAAGGGTGTCTATTAGATTTGCCCCAGACCAAATGTCATAATATTCTTCACTCATTTACATCACCGCATCAGCCAAATCAAGTAGACGTTTCTTAAATATTAATAATGTTACAAATCCATAAACAGCAATAAATATGACAAAGAAAAACATTTCCCAATCGAAATATAAACCAAGCATTATTTCCATATTGTCTGTATATGCCTGTATTGTTCCATATGCTATAGCATAAATTGTAGCATGGACTAACGTAAAGGCAATCCACGCAATAAAATCTTTGTTATCTTTCTTTTTTTTTCCGACACTAGTTGACATATTAAAATCTCCTAATTATTATAATAAAATTCAAAATTTATAAATTTATTTACATTACCTTGAATAAAAACCTAAGTAACCAACCTAATAGCTTCGACAAAATGTCTAGAATGATCCAAGCCACTATCAAAGATAATACGTAATTATTTATCGGTAATAAACTTCCTAATACATATAACGCTGACAATATAAAAAATATCGATTTAAAAAGCAATGTAAACACAGTTATCCATAGTTTACTGTATCTCCTCCTTACATTGATTAATCTCGTGAACTCTATAACTGGTTTGTCATTCAATAAAAATATTAATTTAACAATTATATATGAAAATACAAAAGATAAAATCCCAGAAATAACGTAATCTATAAATACAAATATAAAATATAACATATAATCTTGTGTTATATCGATAAAAAACGTATATAATATTAGAATACCAAAAAAGAAACTAATATTTAATAAAAACTTAAATCCTGCCCTCATAGCATATTCGGGTGTTTTCATCCTCTTTATGAAAGCACTAATATCGTTTCCTCTAATTATTACTACATCCTTACTAGCTTTCGATACACTCATAATACATTACCATAAGTTGGTTTTATTTTCTTTTTTCCTCTGTAATTTTCTTCGATTGATAATTTAATTGCTATAGTAATAATAACGGTAAATATAACGGAAGATATCTCCCATATGAGGATAGGAGATGGCAACACGTAAATAGAAAAAAATACGATATACTGTGGTATAAGTGCAATTTTTTGTATAAAATTATAATTACTAAAAATATAGTAGTAGCTATTCTCTATTACTATATAACTAATTATAACTATCAATATAGAAGTAAGTATAACAGAAACAAGACTTACGAATATTTCCATTTCGGTCTCTCCTCTAGTAATCAGAATAAATATGGTAGTGGTTACCGTAAAATTTAAAAATAATCCTATTAATATTACTAATAGTGGTATCGAATAGACATTTTCATCATATAGTGTTCCCAACCAATCCTTTATAATGTCTGCTACAAAAACTTCGAACATTAGGAAAACAAAATAACTTAGTATTAGACCTCCAATACCTATTGATAATGCCTTTTTCCAAGTTATTTTGTATTTGGTTCTCACTTAAATAATCCCCACGGTTCTGTGTATCCACCTATTATAGCCAACGTTAAAATCGTTAACACTATAAGAAAAATCAATGTTATAATTTTTAGCTCTCGTAACTCTTTTTTAATTAATTTTAATTCTTTTATATTATCATCCATTTTTTAATCCTCGTATTTATAATCATTAATAGCATTTTATCAAAAATCTATATTTTTCGAATTTAGAGGTCAGAAAGAGAATCCGACCAAATTTAAATATCCACCAACGTTTTTCAAAAAGTGTGCACTCATATTAGCGCTAATGTCTCTAAACATGATGTAAACTGAACCGAGTAAAAGACCTCCAAGTAAGGTCGACAATAGCATCGGTAAATTATTTCCATAAACCTGAAGGTGTACAAGCATAAATGCAATAGAAGATGCAATCAAAGCAAAAATTATTGTAATTACATGTGGTTTTTCACCTTTTTTGGTAAGGAGACCCATTATAACATTGATTAAAAATGCCCTAAAAAATGCTTCTTCACAAACTCCAGCAAATACGTAATAAAGTGCTTGGTCATAACCTTCCATGGCATACCTTATTGAAACTTTCAATACAAAATCTATAATCATTCCTATAATCCACGTAATAAAAGTTATAAGTACATAACTAGTAACTTTGAATTCGTTAAATTTTTTCGGTATTAAATTTATTTCCCTATTGTCAAAGTAATCTATGGCTATGAATCCCAAAAAGGCAAGAAAACTCATTAGAAAGGCGTAAACAGCGAAATTTCTAGCCAACTCGTCAGAACTGTTTATATACCTTACACCTATATATAGCATTATACTAATTCCAGCCAAATTCAAAATATAGGAGATAATGGTATGACCGACATTTTTTTGATTCATGATGTTCTTTTGTTGAATACCTTTAACTACAGACAAAATTAACCACCTAAAATTCCATTGATTATATTTAACATAGCCGAAAAGATAAAAATATTACCAAACACTCCTATCATAGTAACAAACGTAAATATAAATACAATATATATAAAGAAATTCAATTTCTTATTTAAACTATCGACCATGTGACACAGTTCTTCGTTTCTACCTATAACCTCTTCTAATTCATCTATTTCTTCCTTATTCTTTTCTTCAATTAATGATTCCAACTGATTTATTTTATTTTGAGATTTCACTGTGTCTTCGGCTATTGTATTATATTCCTCATCACTCATAATAATCTAATTATATTATAATTTTTTTCCAATTTAAATTTTAGAAAAAAGGCGTTTTACTATTAGAATTTGGTATAAAGTTTTTCTTTCCTTCTTGTCTAATTTTTAATTTTTTTTGTTTGTAACTGTAAATTGCAACTACTGAAACAGTAGCAAATATGGTAATAAATAATAAAACCACACCCCATTGATTTAATACGTCAGTAAAATCCGGTACGGGTATAATCGGAACACTAACTGAATAGAATCCAAATGGTACAATCATAAATTCTTCGTCTAATTCTATATCCTTTTTTTCGATTTCAGTACCGTTTACATATAAACTTTTAACCTCGTATTCTAAATTCGCGAACAACTTAAACTCAATATGATCTCTGGACTCAACAAATTGCTCAATGGTTATAGAACCCCTTGTAATCTGAAATTTAACCTCGTGAGTGTAATTATTATAGAGCAAGAGAGAGTAAGCAGATACAAATATGCTGTACTCTGCAAGATTTCGAGTGTAAACAGATTGAGAATAAAGCGAATTATTGAAAAAATCTAAAACTTTCAGTTGACAATAATCTGAGCTAATCGTATTATACCCAAAATCTGCTCTTGTATTATTGATGTAAAATTTCACATCTTCGTCATTGATAAACCTATAAATGTTATAGATTGCAAAATACATCTCATAATAAGTGGTGTTCACCACAATTTCTCGATTTTGATCAAGCACAACAGTTATATTGGTAAGCTCATCATTCTCTTGATTGGTGAAAAGAAAGGTGTAGTTTGTCGAAGACAGTTGATACACAACCAGTTCCTCTGGAACTAAAGTTTCTTGCATTGTGTTGCTTCCTAACACAACAGAAATGTTAACATTCTCAAGTGCCATGTTTGCTACTTTAAGATTGTATATTGCTATTTCTATGTCATATTCACTAATCTCCGACACATTAACATCTTGATCGAACAATTTTGTTTCCATGTAATCGTAAACTTTTAAGTTGACTACTGTGTTGTTCACCAAATTGAATCCGAAGTCCGTTCTGTTGTCATCAATGTAAAACTTGAAGTTAGATGGTTCGAGCACAATTCCAGACGAAGCATAAACTCCGAAATACACTTCCTTGTAAATCGTGTTTATCACTATTTCCTTGTTCTGATTGAGGTTTACAGAAAGTGAAGTTAATTGGTCGTTCTCTTGGTTGGTGTAGTTTACCGTGTAATTGTCAGGAGACAACTGATATGTGAGGATCTCCTCTGAAACTAAGGTGTCTGATATGTTTGTTCCACCCAGATCAATGGTGAACTTCACTTTCTCAGTAGCACTGTTTTTGAGCTTAAGATTGTATAAGTTTACAGAAATGTCATACTCGTATATTCCAGAAACATTAATATTTGAATTGAACAATTCAGTTCCTAAGAAGTCCTCCACCTTTAAATTGAGAATTTCGTGATCCACTGTGTTAAATCCAAAGTCGGCACGATCAGAATCTATGTAAAATTTGAGTTTTTCGTTCTCAATACCAGTTCCTGTGGAACTGTAAATCGAGAAGTACACATCTTTAGGGAATTCAGGTGTTTGGGTTCGTAATCCAAACGATTCTATTTGAGAATTTTGAGTAAGATTGACCAATCTAGAATCATATAATGTTCCATTGTCAAACGACGCTGTGATATTATAATTAAGGTTCGGAATAAATCTATAAGATAAGGCAAATTCGCTTGGAATGACCTGCGACATCCAAATTCCAGAGTTTTCTTGAGAAATGTTCACAACCAAATCAGAGATGTCAAAATTATTTAAGATGTTAAGCGTGTAAACCTCTATATAAAGATTATATTCACTTAATCCTTCCATGCTAACATCGGTCTCGTTGGCAAGTGTGTTGTTAAAGTAATCTAACACCAGAAAATCAGCAACAGCAGTTTTAATTGTGTTAAATCCATAATCTCTCCTCTCTCCGTTTATGTACAACCGATTTAATTCGTGATTTAACCCTAAGCCATCGTAGGTAAAAATACTGACATATGGTTGATGGTATGTTGTATTAACAACAATAACAACATTTTCAGTTAAATTGAACGACAGAGTGTGCTCTGGATAATAATTCTCAGACTCTTCGTAGTTGGTGTAATTTAGTGTGTAAGTTCCACTGTATATCGTGTATTCCACGATTTCTTCTGACAAGATTGTGCCAATTTTTTCTTTGGAATCTCTAATTAACCTATACTCTATGTATTTAGTTGCTTCGTTCTTGATTTTTAACGAGTAAATTTCCACATCTATGTCTATAAACCCCTTGTCCATCGTTTGATAGTACTCCACTAAAACATCGAACGAGTCGTAAATCAAAAAGCTTATGGCTGTTTCTGTGTCGGAAATTATGGTGTTTTCAGAAAGGATTTCATTCACAACTGAGCTGTTCCTTAAGGTGTAATTCACATAAATTTTGAAGTTCTTGATGTTTAACATATCGTTGTTTTGGTCGTAAAGATTGACATATGAAAGAGTGTCCTTAAACCCTTCGTAAATTTCAGTATATAACACATCGTTCGTGAAATTAACGGTTTTTTCCACTTGTAGCATGTTGTTTTCGTAGACCTTAAGTAGTTTTAATCCAGTTCCAACATACTTCAGTTTGAATCCATTGGGATTGACATAAAAACTAATCACATTCTCCTCTACAGGGTATCCTTCAAGTTTAATGTCACTGCACTTGAAGTACTCTGCATCATTTAACTCTCCTGTAAACATAATTTGGTCAAATGTCACATCTTCCGACACATATACTTCAACAATTTGCTCCTCGTAGTTGTAGTTGTTGCTGAGAAAATCTATAGTGCTTACGACCTGACCATCGTTTAACAGTTTTAAATCTATGTACTTCGTGTTAGTTTGGCAGTTAACAGTGAAGAAATCTCCAGAAACAGCATCCACATCGGAAAATACAGGAGAAATCATGCTCAGTGTTTCTGTTTGATTGGTCTGCATGTAGAAGTATCCTTCAGTTTGGTTGTGGTAATGCTTAGAAAGCCAATGTGTAATGTAAGGTTTTGCCGAATCTTCGCTGGAGTAAAAAATGTAATTAATTTGATCGTTATAACTGTCTTCTATGTATGGTTCGAGTTTATAACAATTAGATGGAATAGAAACATTGAACTGATGCCAAACTCCGTAACCATAATAGTTAGCAGGGTCTTCTCTTACCTTCGTAGTGTTTAAATTTACTGCTGTGTTCCAAGTCAGAGTATACTCGTCAAAATCACTACATGTGTAAATGTTTAGGTGTTTTGTTCCATAACAAATGCCTGCATTAGCTTTTAGATTTAAGTAAGATGTGCCTGTGTAATTCGTAGTGATGTAAGGAATTTCAACTTTGATATACAAGTCGGCTTGTTCTACTCCTCCAAATCCACCATAACTGTCCGATACTATGTAAAGATCTGATGATCCGTAGTTAGTGTCCCTGTAATCATAACCATTATTATAACTATTAGTGTATGTGTCCTCATCTACTGTTAACAACACATACATTTCTCGCTCGCTAACACCATATAGATCCCAGTATCCACCTGTTAGATTATTGTTGTACTTCTCTACAATTGAATTTGTGCTTTCGTTGCCAATCAGTACCCATCTGGTCGTATACTCTGACTCAGAAATTCCTTCGAAGTTTAGAGTTGCCTCATCTACAACAATGTTGTACCAGTACGAGAACCATGTCGTTAGATCGGTCGAACTAACCACAAATCGAAACATCCAAATTCCCTCATACTGTATTGCTTTTTCCAAGCTTAGATAAAGCATGTTGTAATACTCCAAATCAATGTTAAGAGTTAGATTAAATTGTGTAGTATAATTGTATCCACTTTCAATCATGATAAGAACATATCCAGTACTATTGAAACAATCGTCAAAATCAGTTGTGTTCCATCCATCTTCAAAGATAGATGTATGAATTGAGGAATTAAACAACACCCACGAAGTAGAAGTGTAATTATAAATAGACAAATTCATGGTTTGATAATTTGTTGTGCTAAATCCGTAAGAAACATTGAGAAAATTCAACAATAGCGACAAATCGTTGTTATTCTCTAATTGATGATAAATCGTGAAACTTAGTTCTGCGGGAACAATAGTCCTGTTGTCTAAAAACATGACACCACTTGAGTTAAAATAAGTATTGTTCCCTATAACTGTAAATGTAATGTTTAAATCTTGGAAGTAATTTACTCCATTTGAATACATTAAGTCTGTTATGTTTACTGACAATATCTGCTCCGAAAACGAAGAGTTTGAGCTATAAATATAACTGAACACTGTGTCGTTGGCTTTCACATCGTATCGTATTTCCAACTTGTTGTTTCTTCCAAACTCGTTGTAATATAGATATCCATCGTCAGTTGTATTAAATGATATAGTGATATTCGTGAAAAACATCCCATTTTGACGAGAAAACGCATCAATATCTTCAGATTCTAAATCGTAATAAAGTTCAAATGTTCGCTGTAAGACTCGCTGTCCAGTATCATTTAAACACTCACACCAAATAGTGTAATTCATAGATTGTACTTCAAGCAGTCCAATACTCATGTTAAAAATTACTTCAAACGAATCAAACAAGCTCGAATTAAACGCAAAATTGTAATAGTAATTACACCAATTATCACTGACATTCAAGGAAGTCCCGTTAAAAATTGGTGCGAAATAAGTTAAGTAAGTGTCATTTTCATTAAATTTATACTGAAACTCTATTGTCACATTAAACATCGAATCGTAGAGACTAAAAAACGAGAAATCGAGAATTCTCGAAATCGTAGAATTTTGATAAGAAAGAAAAT
>CAZAXO010000006.1:0-26779 GCA_964489085.1 uncultured Candidatus Bathyarchaeia archaeon | reverse complement strand
GATTTATTCAGAAATATAAATTTTGAAGATATCTTCAGAGATGTAGGATTTGGGAGTTTCGATAGGATATTCGACGTACTTTTTGGAGGGAGGTCAGGACCATTTGGGGGAGTATCAAGGGAGGAGTATATTCAAAAAGGCACAGACTTGAGATACGATGTGGAAATAAATCTTGAACAAGTAGCTAAAGGTGAAGAAACCTCAATAGATATTCCTATAAGAGAAAAATGTGGTAGATGTAAAGGTGAAGGTGCGGAACCAGGATCCCCACGTAAAACATGTCCAAAGTGTAAAGGTAATGGAAGACTTAAACAAACTCGAAACTCAGGCTTTGCAACATTCGTGCAAATAACTCCTTGTGACTTCTGCCATGAAAGTGGTTCAATTATTGAGAATCCTTGTGAGGAATGTAAAGGAGCAGGTATTTTAACAAAAGTAAAATCCATAGAAATCAAGATTCCCCCCGGGGTAGAAGATGGCGCAAACCTTGTATTAAGAGGAAAAGGGGAACCTAGTATCCATGACGGGCCTCCAGGAGATCTTTTTATTGTTATTCATGTGAAACCACATCCAAAGTTTAAAAGAAGAGGAAACGATTTAATATGTGAAGCTCCGATAAATATCGTACAAGCTACCTTAGGAAGAGTAAAAGAAATCCCTACTCTTTTAGGCGGTCAGACTAAAATACATATCCCACCGGGTACACAATCAGGTAATATCTTTAGAGTTTCAGGATTTGGCTTACCTTCTGTAAGCGGGGGAAGAGGGGATCTGTTAGTTAGAATTAGAGTAGAAGTTCCTACAAAGCTTACTTCAAGGTCAAAAAAGCTTTTAACAGAGTTAGAAAGGGAGTTAAGTTAAATTATAAATTATTATTTTTACCAGTTATGGGTCTCATTTTCACGTAAATAATTAATTACCTATATATTTAAAGAATAGGGGTAATTATTCTATAAATCATCTTTAGATAATATCTTACTTTGTATAATCTTATATCCGTTTTTTAATATGCTTTTTTCTTTGGAATAAGTTAGTTTGCTTATAGCTTCTTCAAAATTAAACCATGCACAGATATCATGCTCCAGGCTTACTCTAGCATTTTCTTGGTTCGTCTGAAAAAGGAAAAAGTAAACTTGCTTATGATAAGGTTTTCCTTTAATCCAAAATTCATAGCGTATGCTATCTATTTTATCTATATATTTAAGATCACTAATCCCTGTTTCTTCTTCAACTTCTCTTTTAGCAGTATCGAATTCGCTCTCTCCTTTTTCTATTATTCCTTTTGGGAGACACCAGATTTTACGTTTTTTGAAACCTAGTAAAAGAAAAATAGGATTACCAGTCGTGTATCTGAATACTACTCCCCCTGCAGATGTAAGTTGAGTATACTCCAAATATTCTTCTCCTCTTCTACCATTCTAATCTTTTGTCTAAATTTGATATCTGATCAACATTTCTACCTGTAAAGGTGTATACATCTTCTATCCTGATTCCACCAATCTTCGGATTATATAGTCCGGGTTCTATAGTGAAGACATGCCCCTTCTTTAGTCTACCTCTATTTGTTAAGGATAGTACAGGTAAATCAGACAAACTCCATCCAACACCATGACCTAAAGAATGTATGAATCCTTCCTCTAATTTTAGACTTTTGCCTTTTAATATACGATTTATTGTAGGATATCCATATTTCTCAAAAATATCGCATACCATCTTTACTACATCAGATATCATAACATCTTCTTTGAATCTGTCACGGGCCATAGCTTGTGCAGTCATAACTGCCTCATACATTTTTTTCAGCTCAGATGAAGCTCTTCCAAGAACATATGTTCTAGTAATATCTGTATAAAGAAGACTGCTATTACGAGGATAAAAATCAAAAATGAGAGGTGTATTATATTTTATTTTTTTATTATAGTCACCTAAGTTATGTGGATCTGCAGTATCTTTATCCGAAGAGAGGATGAAATCATCAATAGCAGTAAGATTAAGGTTTGCCATTAACACGCGAGTATATGTTTTAGCCTCTCCAATAGTAATTTTTTGATTTTTAGATAGTTTACTAAAGATCATTTCAATAGTATCAAATAAAATTTTTTCTACAGATGAACACAGATTTTTTATTTTATTTATCTCAATAATATCTTTTACTTCTATCAATCTATCAACTAAATTAGGCTTTTCTTCGGCGACTACTTTATGACCCATATCCATTAGTCTTTTAATTAAATTAAAAGTAGTCCCTACACTCTCTACTCCGTATATTCCTATTTTTCCTTCTATTCCGAATGATTTTATTAGACGATTATAAAAATGAGCCTGAGCGTCAATAAAATTATATTTCTTTACGAATTGTTCCAATCCGAATTCTGTAAAAGTTTTAATATTATCTATTATGCTTTTTTCAGCACTTTTAACATCGACATTACTAACTACTAGAACTGGTTTTTCGTAAGTTTTTTTTATATAAACTCCCCCTCGAGGGATATGAGACCTCACCAAATAGTAGAGTTCTGTTGATGTATATGTACTGCTTCCAAATGCTATTATCGCTTCAAAAGATTTTTCCTTCATTTCGCGATCTAAATCTTGTAACAAGATCTACTACTCCTATAGATGAGCTATTATAGATCTTATTAAATTATGACTTAAAATTGGATCGTAGTTATATTATAGGTGAGTAATAGGATTATATAAGCAACATTTTTCCCTTTAGATTTATTATTATATATAAATTTTCGCTCTTAAAATAGCGTAAATAAATACTTCAAAAAATGCTGATAAGAAAATAAGTTTTACTAAAGAATCAATCATGAAAAGTATATCATGTAGAACGGTCTATTTATGTTGCAGTCAATCTTATAAAAGATCTAAATATTATTTTAAGATGAAGACTTACTAAAAGGAAGGGAAAACTATGAATTTTAAAGGATGCTACACTGCACTGGTAACACCAATGGATGCTAAAATGAATATTGACTATGAATCCTTAAAAAAAATCGTAGAATTTCAAGTCAAAGAAAATATTTCAGGAGTATTAGCGACAGGAACTACAGGGGAATCGCCGACATTAAAATGGGAGGAACACCTTCTCGTTATAAAATCCATTTTTGATTCTGTCAAAGGAAGATGCCCTGTAATAGCTGGAACTGGTAGTAATAATACAGATGAAGCGATTGAAGCTACAAATAAGAGTAAAGATATCGGAGTGAACGCTGTTCTCTTAGTCGATCCATATTATAACGGTCCTAGCTCTCAAGAGATAAGGAAGGAATATATCATGCCTATAGCAGAAAAGTTTCAGGATGTCCAAATTATACCATATATAATTCCAGGGAGAACAGGTACTCAACTTCATCCTCAAGACCTAGCAATCCTTCATAAGGAAGTAGTTAATGTCAATTCTGTCAAAGAAGCTACCGGTAATCTAGAAAATGCCAAGTTGATTAGAAATCTCTGCGGTAAAGATTTTTCGATACTTTCAGGTGATGATGATAAGACCTTTAATTTAATGAGCAATCCAGATATTAAAGCGAGTGGCGTTATATCTGTTGTTTCTAATATTGCCCCTAAAGCCGTACAATCAATGGTTCAAGCAATATTAGACGGAAATAAAAAAAAGGCGAATGATCTAGCAAGCAAGTTAGGACCGCTCTTTGAGATGGTTACAATACAGACAACTGAAAATACTTCATTTGGAGAAGTTATATGTAAAACAAGGAATCCTCTTCCATATAAAACATTGATGAATATTGTAGGAATACCTGTTGGATCATGCAGACAACCTTTAGGAAAGATGACGAAAAAAGGGTTAAATATTGTCCTAGAAAAAGGACGCTTAATTTATGAAGAAAGCCCCGAGATACTAACTCCCATAGAGAAATTTTTTGATGTAAACTTACAAGAACGATTATATAATAGCAAATATTGGCAGGATCTCACTTATGAAACCTATTAAGTTATGTCTTGCTGGCGCAGATGGAAGAATGGGAAGTACTATCATTAAAGAGATAGAGAATTGGCCAAATATAGAAATCTCAGGAGCATTAACAGCCTCTGATAGCCCTAATATTGGTAAATCATTAGAGGTATTAACTGGAAAAGATACAAGTGTAATAATATCAGAAGCCAACAACATTAAAGAATCTCTCAGAGATGCAGATATCTATCTTTCCTTTACTACTCCACAAGCAGAGATAGAAAATTTACCTATAGTAGCTGACCTAAGGAAAAAGATTGTCATTGGAACAACTGGATTCACAGAAGAACAACAAAAGAACATCATAACTAATCTTCGAGATAAAGTACCCTCAATTATATCACCTAATTTTGCTATCGGAGTAAATATACTATGGAAACTATTAGAAATTTCAAAAATATTTCCTAAAAATTATGATTTCAGTATTGTAGAGATACATCATACTGGAAAGAGTGATGCGCCTAGTGGAACTGCACGGAAAATAGAAGAGATAATAACAAAAACAAGAGGATACTCTAAGACTATTTATGGAAGAAAGGGGATCTCAAGACGTGAAACAGGAGAACTTGAAACAGCTTCTTTAAGGCTAGGTGGAATCCCGGGTGTACATGAAGTATTAATAGCAGGTCCCTATGAACTCATGCGAGTCGAACATACCGCCTTCTCAAGACAATTATTTGCTCAAGGAGCTTTACTTGCTGTCAAATGGATTCATTCCCAAGAAATTCCGGGTATCTATACTATGTCAGATGTGTTGAGTTTTAAAAATTAAATATCGTAAAACTCAACATTTTTAACTAATGTACTAAATGTATTCTAATTATGCCGTTTCCTTATTTAAGTTCGTTTAACTCGAAAGAAGGAAAATTATATATTGGAGAAATTTCTGCAGGAGAACTTGTAAAAAAATTTGGTACTCCTCTATATGTTATTGATGAAATGAGGATAAGGAGTAATTATCGTAAGCTTGCAAATACTTTTCACAGTTCTAGAATATATTACGCAGCTAAAGCTAATTCGAATCTATCAATCTTAAGAATATTATTAGATGAAGGTGCTTACATTGATGTGTTATCTCCGGGCGAGATCTTTATCGCTATGAGAGCAGGTTTCCAAAATTCGAAAATCATGTTTTCTGGTACCAGTGTCTCAAAGGAAGCGCTTGAATATGCAGTTAATGCAAAGGTATTCATCAATGTGGACTCTGTTGGGCAGATGGTAAACCTCTTAAAAATAACTATACCTGATTTTGTATCTGCAAGGATTAATCCAGGAATTGGATCGGGTCATCATGCTCATGTAGTTACTGGTGGTGAAGCTTCAAAGTTTGGATTATGGAATGATGATATACAAAGCGTTTATAAAATGGCTGTAGATGCAGGAGTAAAACAATTTGGTCTTCATATGCATATAGGATCAGGGGTAACAGATGTTGAGCCGTATATTATGGCATTACAGAACCTTCTCAATATAGCAGGTAATATTCATGATCGCTTGGGAATAACTTTCGAATTAATTGATATTGGTGGAGGTTTTGGAGTTCCTTATAAACCAAATGAAAAACCTATAGATATAGCGTATTTCGCAGATAAGATCATGACGACGTTTCACAAGTATGTTGATAAAAAAGAGTTAGGTGAACCCATTCTTTGTATTGAACCGGGACGATATATAGTATGTGATTCAACTGTATTGTTAACAAGAGTTTCATCAATTAAAACGACTCCTAGTCGAACTTTTGTTGGTGTAGACGCTGGTTTTAATACATTAATACGCCCCGCAATGTATAATGCTTATCATCATATTATCGCTGCTGATAAGCTGAACGAACCTTTTGTAGGAAAATATGATATAGCGGGTCCCCTTTGTGAGTCTGGTGATTTATTAGGTATAAACAGATCATTACCAAAAGTAGATGAGGGAGACCTATTAGCAGTCCTTGATACAGGTGCATATGGATATTGTATGAGTTCTCAATATAATAGCCAGCCTAGACCTGCTGAGGTTCTCGTAAAGAAGGAAAAATATGAACTAGTACGCGAACGAGAGTCATTTGAAGATTTACTAGATAACCAAGTGATGGCGAGTTGGCTAAAATAGAATTCTGTAAGATGCATGGTTTAGGAAATGACTTTCTACTAATTAATAGATGGGAACATAATAATATACAGGAAGATCTCATTAGTCGACTAGCAAGTATCCTTTGTAAGAGAAGATATGCTATTGGAGCGGACGGTTTAATAATAATATTAAAACCGAGTTCAAGTAATGCGGATGTTAAAATGAGGATTTTCAATGCTGACGGAAGTGAGGCGGAGATGTGTGGAAATGGAATACGTTGCTTAGCGAAATATGTATATGAACATAACATATTACAGAAGAAGCATTATTATGTTGAAACTTTATCGGGATTGAAGGCTATTGAGGTTGAAGTCATCAATGAAAAAGTTAACAATGTCATAGTTAATATGGGAAAATACACATTTGACAGAAAAAAAATTCCCATGGTTGGGAACGGAAACTTCATAGATGAGGAGCTTACTGTCTCAGAATCAATTTTTAAAGCATCGTGTGTATCCGTTGGTAATCCCCACTGTATAATATTCGTGCAACATCTTGAAGAATTTCCAGTTAAGAAATGGGGACCATTAATAGAGAAACATAACTTATTTCCCAGTAGGACAAATGTAGAATTTGTGGAAGATATTGGCTATAATAGGTTGAAGGTGAGAGTATGGGAACGGGGAAGTGGAGAAACACAAGCATGCGGTACAGGAGCGTGTGCAGTTATGGCTGTAGCCCACAAGTTGGGAAAAGTAGGTGACAAGGGAGAGATTATCCTTCAAGGTGGAACCTTAAAAGTGATTTTATCTAATGGAGAACTGATACTTGAAGGCCCTGTAACTAAAGTATATAATGGTCTAGTATCAGATGAGGTGTTACCAAGTGACTTTCATATACTCTGATCGAATTAAGAAGTTACCTCCCTATCTTTTTAAGAACCTAGAGGATAAAGTAGAACGTCTCAGAAGAGAGAAAATAGATTTAATATCTTTTGGAGTTGGAGATCCAGATTTACCTCCCCCCAATGAATACTTAAAACTATTAAGTAAAGAGGCCCAGAATCCTTCAAATCATAATTATTCTTTTAGTAAGGGAGAGATTAAGTTTAAGGAAGCAGTGGCAGACTGGTATAAAAAGAGGTTTGGTGTAAACTCTAATCCTGAAACTGAAATCACAGCGCTCATAGGATCTAAAGAGGGATTAGCTAATATAGCTAGGGCCTTCATAAACGATAAGGATAAAGTGTTAGTACCCGATCCAGCATATCCTGTCTATCGAAATGGAGCAACAATTCTCAGTGATGGAATACCAGTTACACTTCCCTTACTCAAAAAAAATGAATTTAAACCAAGCTTAGAATCTTTACTCAATAGTGATGCTAAGATGGTTTATTTGAATTATCCAAATAATCCTACTGGCGCAGTAGTTGATGAAGCATACCTAAATAAAGTTGTGAAAATTGGTTTAGAGAAGAATATTATTATATGTTACGATAATGCTTATTCTGAAATTTCATATGACAACTATAAAGCTCCGAGTATATTAAAGATAAAGGGAGCAAAAGAAGTTGCAGTAGAATTTCACTCTTGTTCAAAGACGTTTAATATTACCGGTGATAGAATAGGATTTGCGGTTGGTAATGAGAAGCTAATTTCAGGGCTAGTAGAAATAAAATCACAGATAGATTCAGGCCCTCCACAATATACACAGAAAGCAGCTGCTATCGCGCTTCAAGACTATTGGAATAAAGAGTATCAGAATCATCTAAAGGAGCAATGTAAAATCTATGCTGATAGGCGTGACATACTTGTAAAAGGATTGAATGAACTTGACTTACATTGTGATAAACCTAAAGCAACCTTTTATGTTTGGGCTAAGTGTCCAGGTAGGTCTATTGATTTTAGTGAAAAATTATTAAAAAAGGGAGTAATTGTAACACCTGGTTCTGGCTTTGGAGAATATGGAGAAGGATATATTCGGTTTGCTTTAACAATAAATAATGAATTAATTAAAACAGCATTAGAACGGATACATTTAATCCTTGATACATGAAAGAAATGTTGATGAAATAGTCAAATATCTAGAGTAAAATAGTACTATCAGATCATCCTAATAGCTAGATTTAATATCATCCAGACTGCTTCATATCTGAATGTATACTTTACATTTTCTTTACCTGAAAATAAATATTCTACTGGATAAAATATTCTATAAGAGAAGACATGGAAACGGTAGTTATTCAGGTAGTTTCTAATTATGATTCATAGTATTCCACTAACTTCTTCTTTGGCTAGCTAGTTATTTTGATGTTTCTTCATTTTGAGTTAGGAAGATTTGGGTGATTCTATCAATAGGATCAGAATAGTTAAAAAACCGTTTTTGATGGGAGATCCCCTAACTTCCATCAATTTTTTCTTCTTTTGCAGGTATGTAGATAGTCGGAAGATCTGAAATAAATCTAACATTGGGATCGTATTCCTTTAGCATGAAATAATAACTTGGAATGATTTTTCCCTTTTTTTCAATATCATTGCTGCTATAATAGCCTGTAAACTCATATGTTATAATTATTACATCATCTTCACTGCCTTTCTGAATGTTAGTGATTTGTGAGTATTTAGGATGTCTAGATTTCCAATCTATAATTTATTTATTATAGGTTTCATCTCTAGCTTCCTTTTTTTCAAATTTATCGGGTATAACCCTAAAAGTTCTTAAATCTACATACTTTGTTCCTTTTATCATTAATAAAAGGTAGAAATAATACTCAAGTATTGAACGAAGAATAATGAAACAATCTTTAAATTTGGAATATCCCAATAACTTGAGTGTAGAGTCTATTTTATCAAATTCTAAATAAAAAAATTGAAAATAAATACTCCAGATATCGTCATAATTATCCATATCAAATATGGCATCGTTGTCAATATTTTCTATAAGCTTTGAAGTTTCTTTAACAATATCTAACAAATTCGATTGATGCATAAAAGCGTAGATAAATGCTACTTTCCGTAGCGATAGAAACGATATATGTTACTATAACTTCTCATTTTTTTTATTATCTAAGAACAAGCTATTAAAAATCACGCTGTCTTCTGAGCGAGTATAAACCCGTAATGCTCAAGTGCCTTCGCTAACTTTAACAATTCATCTTTATTAGATATCATCGAGTCGACACCACCTCGTTGAGTGTCTCCACCACTAGCAAGTTACCCAAACAAGAAACATTGAAACGTCAGGTACCATGTTATGAATATGTGATTTCAGAGACTCGTCCCATTTTAACGATTCTTAGAGAAATGTGTTTAGCCAATGATAATCTTATAATTAATTCCATGATTTACATACTATGTAGGTTTACAAGCTATGAAGATAGTTGATATTCAATCTACAACTGTTAGAATTCCTTATAGAGAACCAGAACTGTGGGTGTGGGGTGTAGGACATTACGGAGTAAACGCGATTATTATCGAAGTGCATACAGATGAGGGGATAATAGGAGTTGGACAAGGAACAACCGAGCATGCATCAAGTGAATACGCGAATACTCTACTTAATGAAGCAAAGAAGTATCTAGTAGGTAAAGACCCCTTTGATAGCGAACAAATTTTTAGAGGATTACTTGGCGCGGGATTAACTGATATTCGAGTGATTGCAGGAATAGATATGGCGCTCTGGGATATTATTGGAAAAGCCTGTAAGAAGCCCTTGCATAAACTGCTTGGTGGATCACTAACAGAGAAGATAGAGTTTGCGCCTTGGATAAACAGGAAGAAAACAGAGGATATGGCGAAAGATGCTCTCCGATTCGTGAAAGAAGGATTCAAAGCATTCTACATTAAGGTTGGAATTAATCCAGAAGATGATATAGAAGCAATTAAAACAGTACGGGAGGCGATTGGCTACAAGTATCCCATCAGATTGGACGCAAATATTGCATGGTCACCTGGAACCGCTGTGAAGATGATAACCAAATTAGAAAAATATGACATAGACTTCATCGAAGATCCCACCTACAGTTATGGCATGAAACGGGTAAAAGATGCTGTGAAGACTCCAATATGTTCTGGCGCTGAATCACCCTACGAGATTCTTCGTGGAGTCCGTGAAGAACAGGCGGATATCTTTGGGCATATTGATCCTCTCATGACGGGGGGCATCATGAATTGCAAAAAGGCATGTGCGATCTGTGAAATGGCTGGGCTTCCCGTGGTACTCCATGCCGGTTGGGAGATATCAATACTTGTCCTTGCAACGCTACATATTGTAGCATCTACACCGAACTTTATTTTACCAAATCAAACCTACTATATGTATCTCAAAGATGATGTTTGCACGAACGGAATGCTTCAATTTGAGGATGGATGTATGACGGTTCCTAATACTCCAGGGCTTGGAGTAGAACTGGACCGAGAGAAAATACAGAAATACGCGAAAGAATTTGAGACGAAAGGAGGGTACACACTCTTCGAACCATCGAAAACTAAGATGATGAAGAAGATATTACCGTATTCGTTTACATACTGAGGAACATGAAACCTCTAAACACGTCAAACTGAACTTTATCACAGTAAGCGAACATTACCTCATTTTTACCTGAAACTCTTTCGATTATTACAGTAGACGAGAATCCACGGAAGTTGAGATAAATGTTATGCTGTTATTTTTTCGAGTTCAAATTGTACAACATAGACATACTCATTGGGATCCCATTCACCATGCCACTTTTTCCAATCACCTTTAAATCCTTCTAATGTGTAGTCACCTTCGCGTTTAGCGTCTTCATCAGTAAAATCTCCTAAACGTTTTCTTTCAATATTTACTATTTTTAACTCAGCAAATGTTGTGTAAGCTTTGATTGTTGTTCCGACTTTTATTTTTGGATCAAGACCTCTTCTGGATGTCTGCTGTTTCTTACCTATTCTAATAGAATCTGCATGATCAGGTATGAAAAGTAATCTTGGTGGCGCTTCAGTTATCTCAGCAATTACTTGTTCAACAGGCTTTTTCGGTTCTTTTACTATTTCTTGAATTATCTTTTTCGCAAGTCTTTGAGGAATATGCTTTTCAGCTAACTTTTCTACGACTTCTATTTGTTTCGGTTTTTCTTTTATCCGTTCAACAACATGGAGCGCTGTTTGATAATCAATTTTACCTTCAGGAACTCTTCGAATTTCTCTAGGAGCAATTTTTGAACGTATCTCATCGGGTAAACTAAGGGTTCGAACCCATTCTTGCACTGTATCAGGACCTACACCAATTTTTTGAGCTATAGCTTCCCAAGCTGGGTATTTTTCTGGGAATCTTTTTTTAAGTTGGATACATGAATTAGCTTTTTCAACAGCACTTAAGTTTTCACGTTGAATATTTTCTATTAAATTTAATTCAATAACTTCATCATCTGTATAATCTCGAATAATTACTGGAACTTTTTCTAAATGAGCTTGTTGTGAAGCTCTATACCGTCTCTCACCAACCACAACCTCATATTCATTTCCAACCGGTCTAATAATGATAGGTTGAAGCATTCCAGATTCTTTAATACTATCAGATAATTCATCTAAAGCTTTTTTCCTAAATTCTAATCGTGGATTCAATCTGTTAGGTTGAATTTTTTTTAGATCTATATATGCAAAAGATTCAGACATCTACTACATTCTCCAGATTAGATTTCTTTGTTAAATAAACATTTATTTCCAATATTTTTTTTCTTTCTATCATACTAAACAAAAGAATGTAAGATATTGTCGAGAGTAATTGTAATTCTTATGTAATTTCATTCGAAAAGTCAATAGTTTCTTGATAGATAGTAATATCAATTTTTAGACTATTAAAACAGATAATTTTCATGCAAAAATAGTATTTTTTGATTTTTTTCTTTATTCACATATTTTTTAATAAAAAATTGAGAATTTAGGCTTTGAGTACATACTAAGTAGTATAACTAAAAATTCTTTTATTTATAATTCATATTCTCTTAGAGTGTTGTTCCTTTTTTATCTATAAGCTAGCTTGATATGTTAGAATTAGTTAACTCGTTGGGTAGCGCTCTTACATAATTACTAGGAGTACATTTGTGAAAAATCTATTTATTAATAATAAGTATATAGGGGTATATAATAATATAAAATAATTTATAAGAATAAGTTATATCGATACTAAATTATTATCTCGTTGGATTCAGAGAATAGCATTCTTTTCTGTATTTATACTATTTGATAAGTTTTAAAATTGATTTAAAGTGGGTACTACCAGCCTGACCTAGTAATTCGTATAGAATCATTTCAACACTTGAAGAGATAGCACCTGCCTGAGACAACCTTTTAAGGGCTATTTCTTTATCTTCTATTGATCGTGAAGAAATAGTATCCTCAATTAAGTAAACTCTATATCCTCTATTTAAAGCAGCTAATGCCGTTTGCAATATACAAATATGCGCCTCGATACCTGATATAAGAAGGTTTTGTCTATCAATGTTAGTTAATTTATCAAGAAAATTGTTATCCCTAAAACAGTTAAAATGAATTTTTTCAATTAATTCATGATCCTTTAATATATTTTTAAGTTCATAAAAAGTTGAACCGAGTCCCTTAGGATATTGCTCAGTAATAACTATTGGAATTTCTAAGATCTGAGCAGATCTTACCATAATCATTATTTTCTCTTTAATTTTTTCTTTATTAGAAATTTTAGATAATAATTTTTCTTGATAATCTATACAAAGTAAGACAGTATTTTTAACCGATAAATTATTTATATCATATTTCATCATTATAACCAATAGAATCTTTTAGATTGCTAATCATGAATGAAATGATATTCTTCGCAGTATAATCTAACATATCATCTCTTTATACAGTTATTTATTTTATTCATTTATCCTAAAATAAAGTATAGGCCTTCTCAACACTTGCATGTTATACTGTTATTGCATATATCGCATTGCACATACGTATAGCTTCATCAAGACTTTTTTGATGTATATTTCTTCCTGTTGCATTTCCAGCTGCTCCAACTGCTATCTGATTATGAAGGGTTTGAAGGAATTTCTTAACATCCGTTGAAGATCCTCCCGCACATATTACCTTTGTTCTACCTGCAGCTTTAATCGCTTCTTTAAAAATTTCTTTTGAATCCTTTCCTTCTGATCTAGGGTAATTCACTTTAACAAAATCAGCTCCCAGACAAGCAGCAACCCCCGCAGCCCCTGCAATTAGATGCGGATCTCTCTCGTCTTTAACAGCTTTTCCTCTTGGATAGATCCAAAGGACAACAATAAGACCATGCTGATGAGCCTCATATATAATATGAGCTGCTTCTTTTAACATTTGATGTTCATATTCACTTCCAAGATAAACAGTATACCCAACTCCAAATATTTTTAAGCCACTATTTCCTTGAAACTCAACAATTTGTTTAACATCAACTAATCCAATACTTATCGGGTCTTTCTGATCAGTTTTTACAAGATTAGTCTTGGAGTTAAGCTTAACAAGATAAGGAACTTTTTGATAAGACATTCCATAACGAGATATTAATCCTAACTGTGTAGCGAAAACACCAATCTTAGCCTTACTTGCGATCCTGAAAAGATGTTCTGGATCAGAATCATCAATATGGATATCTTCACCATAGAAATCATCATTAAGATGTTCAACCTTTTGATCACCAGCAAAAAGGAACAGATTACCGGAACCTAATGTAATTTTCTGATAATTTTCAACATATTTTTTTTGCATATTCTTTGGAATATCTAATGGTACAATTATGTCTTCATCTTTCATTTCACATATCTCCCATCTAAAAAATAATAATTCATTTAAAGTAAAAGTAAACTTGAATAAAAATAGATTGGATTAAAAACCACTTCTTTTCAAACTAAGTATTCGTATCTAATTATCTCTTCTCACTATCTAACTAACCTTATTTTCATTATGAAAAAAACCACAACTAAGAGGTCCTTGCCTAAATGATAATAATGTATTTGTCAAATCTCTTATAGAGCCTTTTTATTAATCGTATAAATTTCATATTCTTAGTTAATGTTTTGAAGGGTTACACATTCCACAATTATTAATAGATAACATTTAAGCATACTTCACTACAGTTATGGATTAATTGGAGAACTAACACTTTGAGAGTCATCATTTTAGGATTGGGTAATATAGGTAAATCTCTTCTTAAATTGATTACTCAGAAAAAAATCGCTCTTACTGAGTATGGTATATATCCTAAGATTGTGGGAGTAGTTGATAGTAAAGGTGCTATAGTTAATAAAAGAGGATTAGAACCTGATTATATTCTTTCTCTTAAAGATAATAAGGAAACTGTATCAGCTGATCCAAAGTTTGGTTTACCCGGTAGTTCTGGAGTGGATATTCTAAATGAAATTGAGGCCGAAGTAGTTATTGAAATTACTCCAACAAATATTAAAAATGGAGAGCCTGGATTGACCCATATAAAGGAATCTTTAAGGAATGGATTTCATGTCATAACTGCAAATAAAGGACCACTAGCTTTAGCTCTTCCGGCTTTAATGGAGTTGGCTGAATATAATGATGTAAAACTTAGATTTAGTGGATCTGTTGGAGGTGGTACTCCAATACTTGACTTAGGACGAGAAGGACTCTCAGGGAATCGTATTAATTGTATTAGAGGAATTTTAAATGGTACAACAAATTATATATTGACACGTATGGCTAACTCAAATATCATTTTAGAAGATGCTCTTGATGAAGCGAAGAATCTGGGGTATGCTGAAGCAGATCCAAGTTATGATATTGAAGGGATAGATTCAGCGTGTAAATTAGTTATTATAGCGAATTGGATTATGAATATAGAGAGCTCATTACATGATGTGCAGATAGAGGGCATCTCAAATGTATCTTTAGAATCTATAAAAGAAGCAGAAAAAAATGACATGCGTGTTAAACTTATTGCTAGCATAGAAGATAGCAAATTGACAACTAAACCTGAACCTATTCCGAAAAGCCACCCAGTATGTGTAAATGGAACTTTAAATGCCGTAACGTTTGAGACTGAACCAGCTGGAGACGTGACAATAAGTGGTAAAGGAGCTGGAGGAGCAGAAACCTCGAGTGCTATTATAAGAGATTTGACAAAAATACGAGTTGAATCAACTAAATATGTAAAATGAGAGGAGGATATTTTTGAGAATAGTTATCGAATTAGGTGGCTCTGCAATATCTGATCATACTAGAATAGATAGGTCATTAAAACTTCTTAGAAAACGTATTACTTTAGGTGATCATATAGCTATCGTTGTTTCAGCATTACCGAATGTAACGGATAAACTCATAATGATAGCTGAACATGCAGAAAAAGGAGATATTAAGAATATAAATCAATTAACTGATCAACTAAAGAGAGACCATACAAGAATTGCTGATAATTTTATAAAAGGTTCTTTAAGCAAAGAGGCAAGTAAACACTTCCAAATTCTATGCGAAGATTTACATAAAGTGCTGATTGGAATAGCATATCTGAAAGAATTATCTGCAAGATCAAGAGATTTTGTTTTATCATTTGGTGAAAGACTTGCGACGACATTGATCTACTATTGTATTACCTCTCTTGATTTACAAGCAAAGTACTATTTAGGCGGAGATTGTGGTATAGTTACTGATGACGCATTCGGAGATGCTCAACCTCTATTTAATGTATGCAAAGTAGAACTAAGAAGATTTTTAGAGCCTATCATTAAGCAGAAAATAATACCAGTAATAACTGGATTCACAGGAAAGACACAGGATGGAATTATTACAACACTTGGAAGGGGAGGCTCTGATTATACCGCAACGCTTCTCGGTGCTGCTTTGAAAGCGGATGAGGTGTGGATTCTCGGTGAAGTTGAAGGTATTTTAACTGCTGATCCTCAAATAGAATCTGATGCCCAGATTATTCCTCTTCTTTCTTATGATGAGGCTATGGAAATGGCTCATTTTAGAGGTAAAGCTATTCATCCTAGAGCATTAGAGCCGGTAGTTGATGTAAATATTCCAGTTAGAATAATGAGTTCTCTAAGAGATGATCAAAAAGGAACCCTAATAACAAAAGAAGGTTTAAAGGATCCAGTTGTCAAGGCTATAACGATGATAAATGATGTTGCTATGATTACTGTTAGTGGAGGGGGGATGAAAGGTGCGCCTGGTACTGCAGCAACAATCTTTAAAGTATTAGGTGATCATGGAGTGAATATTTTAATGATATCGCAAAGCTCCTCAGAAGTAAATATATCAGTGGTAATACCTGAGGAGAACTTGGATAAAGCTATAGGAGCATTTGAAATGAGTGTTTTGGGAAGAAAAAATATTCAAAAGATTACGCCGGAACCTAATGTAGCGGTTATTTCAGTAATAGGAGCCGGTATGAAGGGAACTATAGGAATAGCGGCAAAAATGTTTGAGGCTGTTACAGAAAAAGGAATTAATGTAAGAATGATCGCTCAAGGCTCATCTGAAACAAATATATCCATTGTTGTAGCTAAAGAAGAAGCTGATAAAGCTGTTCGTTCACTTCACTCTAAATTTCATCTGAATGCCATTGCAGATTGTAGTTAGCTATCTAATCACAGTATCACCTAGTCTATATCAGTTATTCTTAACCGAATTGAAGTTATCTTTAAAAATATACTCGCTTTTTTAAACATCATTATTTTATTATTTTTTAGTACTTTAAATTGCTACTCTTTTTCTATAGGAGGAAAATATAGTTTCTTTAGAGTCTATAAAGATAAGTTTCTTCTACTTGTAAGCTTGTAGAATTCTCTAAATGAAGAGAATCCATAGTCAAGCTGTGAAATCAACGTTAATAGCTGTAAATGCAGCTCTCTATGCGGGATTAGGGCTACTTACATACTTTGGAATCTTTGCACCAATAGTAGGAGTCGTGAGATTCTGGGGAATCGCAGTGATAATTCCTGCTGTATTTGCAGCGGTATTTGGTCCCCTGATAGGAGGTCTTGGAGCGGCAATAGGAATCTTCATAACTGACATGATAATTCATGGAAATGCTTTACTGAGTTTAACTGTTGGAGTACCAGCGAATCTTGCTATGTTTATGATTATTGGTTTTTTAACAACTAAGAAAGTAAGCTCAAAGGTTTGGATAACAATAGCAGGTTCTACGATAGTTATACTTTACACTTTAATGTGGTTGATAGGCGCAAGTGAGTTAAGCGTCTTAATATTAGGGTTATTTGCATCGCTAATATTAGTAATTTTTATGCTTATCTATTTGTTCTGGAAAGAAATAACATCATTCGCTATTTCAGCGATTATAGGTAACATGGTAGGAAGTTTTATTGTAGGATTTGGAGTATGGGCCTATAGCCAATTTCTAACATTACCAATGATTATGGGTGAACAACTCCCGATAACAGCTGCTATAATGTGGTTCACATGGACCTTTGCTAACCAAATGCCATTCCTATTAGTTTTAGCACCGCCAATAATTAATGCAATACAACGAGCTCTATTTTCACGAGTTGCTTTATCCCCAAAAATACCTATGAGGATAGATTAAACGATGAAAAGAAATATACTTCAGGGTTTAGCATTTAGTCCTGCAGGGATCTCAAGTTTCTTCAGGATTCACGGATCGGCACAAAATCCTAGTGGAGCAACTGGAGGAGGATTCACAATAACTCGTGGTGTAAAGACTCATGTTTTAGCTGAAACAGCTAAGAAAACTCAAATAAAAATATGTATCAATGGAATAGTCAGAGATGATGCGAAAACAAGTCGTTGTATAGTAGATAAGCTCATCCATAGATCTACATCGACATCACTTAAAATTACAGTTAATCATTTTGTTGAGCCTCCTATAGGAGCAGGTTTTGGTACAAGTGCTGCCGCTGCACTCTCTTTAACTCTAGCTTTATCACAAGCTCTAAGATTAAATTTGACAACAGAGGAGATCTCTGTTATAGCTCATGAGTCTGAGTTAGAGAATCGAACTGGATTAGGAACAGTAGCTGCTCTCATGGTAGGGGGTTGTGTAGTAACCTATAAACCAGGACCACCTGGTGTCTGTAAAATATTACAATTACCTATTGATCCAGATCTTAAAATAGTAGCTGCATATTATAATTCAACTCTTACTAGTGAAATATTACAACTATCAAACTTGAAAAAGAGAATAGATAATTGTGGCGATAAAATTCTTCAAAACATCTTAGAAAACCCTCAAGTTGATACTTTACTGCAAGCTTCAAAAGAATTTGCTCGACAAACCGGTTTTGCTTCAGAAAAGATTATGAAGACTATAAAAGTTATGGAGTATTCAGGTGCTTTGGCTGCTGCACAAAATATGTTAGGTGAAGCAGTTCATGCTGTAGCTTATGATGAGGAGATACCATCAATTGTATCTAATCTTAGAAAAAAGGTTAAGCCAACAAGAATTCTTATTTCAGATATAGGTGGAAGCCCAAGAACCTATATTCCACTTACTCAAATACCGATATCTAAATGAGTGCATCTTACTACTTCTGAACCCAATATTACTTTTTTTCAAAGATTTAAACTTTTAAAAATAAATATTAATATAATATCGATTATATGATCCTCTTTTAAGATTTGTTAAAAGACGTATATTCATGAGTATAATAACAAAAGCTCCAGCAAAGATTAATCATTCTTAATCTATAACTATTACAAATTTATTTTGTAGATACTTTTTTTAAATGATCATGAAAGAATTTATGAGAGTATTATAATCAAAAATATGTCAAGAAAGTTCTCATTCTTTTTATCATGTGATTATCTAATTATTAAAAAAATAAATGTTAACAAATTGTCTATACAAATTAGCATCATGAGACTGAAAATTGTATGCTCTATTAAAGGTGTGAAAAATTGATTACCATTCTAAAATGTAGTAATTTTCGTTTCATTTCAAAGGTACGTACTGAGTAATCATGACGATTCACAAATTGATGTTACTAATCATACTTTTTTCAATTGTATATCATATTTCTATTTCTAATGCATCAAGCAATGATAACTATTGCCTTGTTCACGGTGAAGTCTATAGAGTTATTGATGGAACTTCGTATCCAATGGTATCAGGTCGTTTGTCCATCTACAAAGAAGATATTTTAGTTGATATACAAGAAACAGAAAAGAATGGTTCGTATTCGGTTACTTTAGATCCAGGATTTTATCAAATTCAAGTTGAAAAAAATAGGTATATTAGCAAGACAGTATCTGTCCTACTGAAACCTAATACCTCTACTAAAATTGATTTTTTCATGGAATTAGATATTTCTCCCTATGAAGTAGTACTCATACTAGATGGACTTCCAGAGAATCAGTATCCTATATTGCAGCTTGATGGATTATTTTATGGCTATGCAGTAAATGGTACGAGACTCTCTTTTAATGAGGGAAGTATTCATTCGATTGAATTAAGTAATATCTTCCAAGATAAAAGTAGATATCGTCTAGTACCACCTTCAAATAGGATTGTGAAAGAAACTGATACAATCTACTTCCAGTATCTACATCAGTTTTACATAAGTTCTGATACAAATTATTGGATAAATGGCTGGTATGATGACGAAGCTGATATTCATCTAGAAGCAAGGGATGTTATCTACATAGATAATGAAACTCGAAAGGTATTTAATGGTTGGCTTAAAAATAACATGTTGTTACGAGATAATCCTATTACCCTTAGAGTAAACTCAAGTTTCCATATTAATTCCATGTATAGAAAACAATTCCTTCTTTCACTATACGCTGAGAAAGGTGAAGTAACAGGAGGGGGCTGGTACTATGAAAATTCAATAGCTGAAGTGTCTGTAGTTGAGCCTATAATAGAGATAGGAACTGCGAAATACAGATTTATAGGGTGGAGCGGTGATCGGGAAAGCTCTTATGGTACTATCAAAATTGGGATGGATAAACCTGTGAGTTTATCGACAGAATGGAGACTTATACTTGAAGAAGAAAAAATCGATCCTATTTACAAAGCGATAATTAGCATCAGTCTTTTAATCTTTGCTGCAAAAATATTGAGTGGAATATTCGCTAAAATAAAATTACCCGAGGTTTTAGGAGAGTTATCTGCTGGCATAGTTCTTGGTCCTTATGCTTTAGGCGGTATTAAAGTATTATATGGTGAACCGCTTATTGAAATTAATGAATACCTCCTTGTTTTTGCAGAAATAGGAGCAATTCTTCTTCTTTTCATCGCAGGTTTAGAGACGAGCTTCGGAAGTTTTAAAAATGTAGGTCTCCAATCAATCATCGTGGGATCATTCGGTGTTGTAATTCCCTTCTTCCTTGGAATTTACATCCTTCGATTAATAGGTATCTCACTACATATTGTTCTATTAGCTGCTGCTGCCCTTACTGCTACAAGCATAGCGATTACACTAAGAACATTAGAGGATCTAGGAAAATTAAATTCAGTAGAAGGTAGTATTATGATAAATTCTGCGGTGATTGATGATGTATTAGGATTAGTTGTTCTTGCAGTAGTAATGTCTATTGTAACTGCCGGAATTACTCCTAACCTATTCGATTTGACATGGATTTTATTTAGAACCATAGCTTTTTGGCTACTTTTATTGGCTATAATGTTAATTGTTGCTCCTAGAGTCGTAGGAGTTTCTGCACGTTGGAAAGTTAGAGGAACTGTAGAGATAGTAGCAACAGCTACCTGCTTTGGAAGTGCAGTAATAGCGGCTTTGATAGGCTTATCTCCTATCGTAGGAGCTTTCGCCGCTGGTATGGCTTTAGCAGGATCAAGACTTATCGCACGAGTAAGAGATTATACTGAGAGACTGAGTATACTATTTTCTCCACTATTCTTTGCTGTTATCGGTGCTGAATTTAATATTCGAGTCTTAAGTTTAGACGGATTAGCGATTATCCTCATTCTCATAGGATTGGCAGTTGTAAGTAAATTAGTTGGATGCGGTATCCCCTCAGCTATAATGCTTAGAAACATTAAGAGAGGCTTTCGAGTTGGTGTAGGTATGATATCTCGAGGAGAAGTTGGGCTAATAATTGCCGGTATAGGAGTAACTTCTGGAATAATGAGTAGAAGTATATATGGTGCTGTAGTAACGATGGTAATAGTAACCACTATTATGGCACCTATAATATTAAGATGGACCTATACGTTAAAACCAAAGGTTGCTGAGAAAAATATTGACCCACCTGAAGAGAAAAAACAAATTTAGCGAACACTGTAGGAATTATTATAATACGTCTAGAATTCTTTAGAAGTTAGCGAATAATGAGGACAGGACAAGGTGCATCTCTTGCTACAGTTTCAGCTACACTACCCAAAAGAATATTTCTTATTCTACTACCTCCTCTAGCACCAACAGCGATAAGATCAAAGTTTCCTTGTTTAGCATATTCTACAACTTTGTGTGCAGGATTACCATAAGCAAATTCGATGTGTGTAGATACTTTTACTCCTCGATCTTCAGCTTTGTCTTTAATCTCTTTGAGAAATCCTTTACCTGCTTCTAAAAAGGGTTTAGGATCAACATAAGCTTCAGGAGCAATTATCGTTGGCATAGCAACAATATGAAGAATAGTGAGGTCCGCTTTTAATAATGTAGCTAGCTCACATATGTAATCAATGTTGTTATGGGTGTATTGTGATTCGTCTATGGAAAGAAGAATCTTTCTAATCAAATTAATTCTGATTAATTTTTACTAGTTTTTAATATATTAAGATTCTCCTATAGGCTATCTAGTTGAAGTCGTTGATTGATTCCAGCAATTCAATTTGCATTAATTAAAAAAAATTTCAACTAATTTAGGAAAGCAATCGATTACCTATAGAGTATGCTTAAGTGAGAAAACCTATTTCAAAATGAGATTTTAACATGTCTTTAAAATACGGGAATTATGAAAAAAGGAATCTTTTAAATGAACTTTATTCTTCTTTAGATAATACAGAACCTTAAACCATAACTATATAATATTATAAAAGATAACTCGAGTATGAATCAATCAAAAATCGTTGTGGTCATGGGTTCAAAGAATGATAAAGACTTTGCCGATCGAATTCAAAATTTTATAAAAAAAGAAGGGTTCTCAGTTATATGTGAATTTCAGGTCGCCTCAGCTCATAGAACTACACGGAAACTTCTTCAAATACTTCAAGAATATAATGACGCTACCGTAGTATATATAACAATAGCAGGGTTGTCGGATAGTTTATCAGGTGTAGTAGCTGGTAATGTTCTGCAGCCAGTGATAGCTTGTCCACCCGATTTGGATCGGTATGGATGGAGTAAAGCCTTTTCTTCTCTTTATACACCACGTGGTGTTCCTGTAACTTGTGCTGCTTTACCCGAGAATGCTGCTCTAGCGGGAGTAAAAATTCTTTCCCTTCATGATGAAAAACTTAAATCAGAACTTCAAAACTATAAGCGTCATCTAATAGAGAGTGGGTGACTATGCATGTATCATGAAGAACCTTTGATATCAGCTTCTCTTCCCTTACCTCTATTTAAGAAGGGGAAGATCAGGGATATATATTTGGTGGATAATAGACTTCTCATAGTATCTACCGATAGGATATCTGCGTTTGACATTGTACTTTCTGATGGTATTCCCTTCAAAGGTGAGGCGATAAATCGACTTTCAGTGTACTGGTTTAAGAAAATGGAAGATCTAATTCAAAACCATATAGTAGATATTATAGATCAGAGAACCTTACTGACTGTAAATGCTGAGCCGATTAGGATTGAATTCGTTATAAGAGGATACCTCTTTGGGTCAGCTTGGAAGAGTTATTCTACTAGAGAACCGATATCAGGAGTAAGATTACCATCAGGACTAAGGAAAGGAGATAAACTTCAGGAGCCTATACTCACACCTACGACTAAAGAAGATGAGGGACACGACAGAGAAATCGACATGAAGCACGTTAACAAGATAATTGGCAATGAACTAAGTAAAGAGATAGAAGAAATCTGTATAAGAATCTATGAGAGAGCTTCCATCGAATCAGAGAAAAAAGGCATTATCATCGCAGATACTAAGATGGAGTTTGGCATGTACCAGGATAAATTAATACTTATAGATGAACTTCTTACCCCCGATTCATCTAGATTCTGGCCTTTAGATAAGTACAAGCCAGGCTTCAACCAACCTAGTTTCGATAAACAATATGTTAGAGATTATTTAACATCGATAGAATGGAATAAAAAACCCCCAGCTCCCAAGCTTGATTTAGAAATAATTAAAGAAACCTCAACAAAATATATCGAAGCTTATGAAAGACTTACTGGAAGACGATTCTGATGTCGAAATGTGAGAAGAAACAATATACCTACGCAGATTCTGGTGTCGATCGTGAATTAAGAGCAAAATCGAAAGAATCTTTAACACTTTTCGAAGCAACTTTTAACCTTTCAAAGTATGGAGAAGTGATCCATCTTCCTTATGGAAATCTACTCCCATTTGGGAGAAAATATTTAGATGTAGTAATAGAAGGTGTAGGCACCAAAGTTTTAATTGCTCAACTAGCTGAGAAATATGATACTATAGGCATTGATGGAGTTGCAATGGCTGTTAATGACGTGATTCGTTCAGGTGCTAGACCAATTGTCCTCGTTGATAATATACATGCACATACATCAGATCCAAGTTTAATAAATGCATTATTGAAAGGGATCGCTGAAGGAGCAACATATGCAGACTGCCCAGTTATAGGTGGAGAGATAGGTGATGTGGCCGAGATAATCTCTGGTCTCTACAGAGGTAAAGGTTTTGATTTAGTGATTGCGTGTGTTGGAGAATTACTAGCATCTCAAATTATTCGAGGTGATAATGTGGAAGCTGGTGATGTAGTTATTGGTTTAAGAAGCTCAGGATTACATAGTAATGGAATCACTCTAGCAAGAAAAGTGCTTCTAAAAAAGTGGGGTGGCCTATTTGAAACTTTTCAAATACCTGATCAATTTAAAAGACCAATCATCAATGAAATCTTAGAACCCACAAAAATATATGTTCAGCCTTTTTTAAAAGTGTCAAGATATGCTAAAGCCGCCGTTCACATAACTGGCGATGCCTATCTTAAATTCAATAAAATAATGAAATTAAATCCACGGATAGGAGTTGAGATCACAAATTTTAAGCCTCATACAATCTTTTCTTTGATTCAGGAAGCTTCAATGCAAGTGAGAAGCCCGATAAGTAATGTTGAGATGTTGCGTACCTTTAATATGGGATGGGGATTCGCATTCATAGTTGCAAAAGATGATGTTGATAGCAGTCTTGATATTTTAGAACGGGAAAATGAGGAAGCTGAAGTTATTGGATGTGTCAACAATTCAGGTAAAATAACAGTGGATTATATGAGTGAGAGATTGGTTCTAGGGTGAAGAAACTGAGACCAACTTATCAAGTTAGAGTAGAAATTACATTAAAACCAGGACATTCAGATCCTGAAGGAGATACTACTGCTGAGGTATTAAAAGATTTAGATTATCCAATTGAAAAGGTTACTGTAAGCAAAGTTTATCAGCTAACGTTAAGCGTTTCATCGGCTGAAGAAGCTAATCGTGTTGCAGATGAGATATCTCGACGAGTACTCGCTAATCCCACTAAAGATAGCTATTCGATTAAGATTGAGGAAATGAGATGAATCTATATACGAGGAAGGATACCTCGTTTCCACTATTTGAGATTGAACTTCTCAATGTTAGTCGTGATGCCCTTAATCAGATAAGCTTGAACATGGGATTAGCACTAAATATAGTCGAAATGGTATCAGTTCAAAAATATTTTTTAAAACTGAATAGAAATCCAACTGATGTTGAGTTACAGACAATCGGTCAAACATGGTCTGAGCATTGTTTCCATAAAACATTCAAAACAAAGATTCTCCTGGGTAAGAAATATATTAATGGTCTATTTGATTCTTTTATTGCGAAAGTTACTCGTGAGCTAGATCCTTCTTGGTGTATTTCCGTATTTGAGGATAACGCAGGCATTGTAGCCTTTGATCAAGATTATGGAATTGCTGTTAAAATTGAGACGCATAATCATCCTTCAGCCATAGAACCATTTGGAGGAGCAGCTACTGGAACAGGAGGTGTTATCAGGGATATTCTTGGGGTATGGGCTGATCCGATAGCTTGCACTGATGTACTTTGCTTCGGCCCCTTAAACTATGACTATACAAAGTTACCTTCAGGTGTTAAACATCCTCGCTATATATATAAGGGAGTAATAGCTGGGATCGGTCACTATGGAAATAATATGGGAATCCCAACAGTTAATGGTGCTATATTCTTTGATGAGAGTTATACTGGAAATGTAGTGGTCTTCTGTGGTTGTATAGGTTTACTTCCCATAAAAAATTTTATCAAAGATACGAAATCAGGAGATGTTGTGTTACTTGCTGGTGGTAAAACAGGCAGGGATGGTATACATGGTGTAACTTTTGCTTCAACAGTACTCACTCAGGAATCAGAGGAAATATCGAGGCCTGCGGTTCAGATTCCTAATCCAATTGAGGAGGAAAAACTTACTCGAGTCATTAAAAAGATCAGAGAAGAAAGAGTATGTTCATGTATAACTGATTTAGGAGGGGGGGGCCTTTCAAGTGCTGTAGGAGAGACCGCTAGTAAATTTGGGCTAGGTGTCGACGTCCATTTGCACAAAATTCCTTTAAAATATTCTGGGTTAGCACCATGGGAGATATGGATATCTGAATCCCAGGAAAGAATGCTCTTAACAGCTCCAGAAAAAAATGTGGATCGAATCAGGGAGATTTTTAAAGAGGAGGAGGTTGACGTAACTCCGATAGGAGTTTTTAATTCGTCACGATTGTTGAGGTTATTTTATGATGATATAAGAGTTGCTGAAGTAGGAGTTAAATTTCTATTTTCACCTCCTACTATAAGTCGTAAGGCTTCATTCTCACGTTCTTTAGAGGCAACTGAAGAGGTAACTTATCCTCAACAAGATGACTTTACGGAGATAATTTGTTCTATTTTATCAGCTGCAAACGTGGCAAGTCGAGAAGATATAATTCGTACTTATGATCATGAAGTTAAGGGAAATACTGTTATCAAGCCTCTTCAAGGCGATAGAGCAGGCCCTAATGATGCAGCTGTTTTAAAACCATTAGATAATTCTTGGAAAGGCATAGTTATTTCTTGTGGAATGAATCCAGTATATGGTAAGATAGATCCCTATTGGATGGCAGCCTCTGCTATTGATGAAGCTATCAGAAATAACATAGCTGTGGGAGGACGGAGAATAGCGCTTCTTGATAATTTCACATGGGGAAATCCTGAAAAGCAAGAACAACTAGACTCGCTTGTGAGTGCATGTATATCTTGCTATGAAACAGGTAAAGCTTTTGGAACACCATTTATTTCGGGTAAAGATAGTCTCTATAATGAATCTCCTCTAGGTCCGGTGACGCCTACCCTGCTGATCACAGGGCTTGGCGTAATTCCCAATATTCGGAAGGCAATAACTCTAGATTTCAAGGTACCAGATAATCCTGTGTATATAATAGGGAGAACATATCCAGAACTTGGTGGATCTCATTTTTGTCTAGTCCAAAACATCTTAGGAAAATATGTGCCACAAGTGAGGTTTGATGAGGCGTGCATGATTATGTCGTCAGTAACAAAAGTTATAGATGCAGGTTTTGTTAAAGCATGCCATGATCTATCTGAAGGAGGATTAGCCGTAGCTGCTGCTGAGATGTCGTTTACAG
>CAZAXO010000005.1:0-28122 GCA_964489085.1 uncultured Candidatus Bathyarchaeia archaeon | reverse complement strand
GCTGAAAAATGGGGCGATTCTTCTGAAAACCAGTTTATCAGAAGTGATATAGTTAAAGTAGGAGTAGGTGTTCATATCCCAGAATTTTCCTACACTCTTACTCTTACAACAATAATTATCCTCGCGGCATTCAGCATCTTACATCTAAAATCCAAGAGAAATAAGAGTTTGCGGTGCCGATAAATGAAAAAATATGTTCTAATCGCTTTAATACTTCTAGTAATTATAGGTTTTTCCGGTTATTCGATCTCTAAGGATGAAAATACCGATCTTCTACAAGTATCTTTCGCGATCACAAAAAATTATGGAAAAGAAGTAATTCAGGAGAATCTCATTACGGTAGCTTCTGGGACTTCTGCTTTAGAAGTTTTGAAAATGATTACAGAAGTAGACACAGACTATGGAGGAAAATTTGTATCTTCAATTAACGGAATTAAATCCGCTTATCCAGATAAAAATTATGACTGGTTTTTCTATATAAATGGTTTTTTATCTAAGGAAGGTGCTGCAAGTTACCATATCACAAACGGTGATTTAATTCAGTGGGATTATCATAGCTGGGAATCAAGCCGTCTTCAATACGCCGTGTTAGGTTGTTACCCAAAATATTTTATTAATGGCTACGGTGGAAAAATATCGCCCACTGCAATCGTTTTTGAAGAGGAATTCTCAAATACAGCTACGGAATTGAAAAATCTTTTAAAAAAGAAATACAGCATAGACGCTTTTATGCGATTAACCGATGAAATAACAGAAGATGAAAAAAAGAAATCCAATATCATTATCTTGGCAAAACCAAATAATAAGTTGATCTTAGAACTTAATGAGATTCATGAGAAGATAGGTTTTTATGCCTTCTTTGAAGGAAACGTTCTGATCGAATTTGATTACAAAGATAATCCTTATAGAAAATACTCTAAAGCGGGAGTGATCCAACTCACCCAGAATATCTGGAATCCAAAGGGGAATATGGCATGTGAAAATGTGATCTTATTAATATCCGGTACGGACCAGAAATCAATAGAAAAATCCGCCACTATTTTACTTCAAGACTTTGAATACAGATATTCTTTCGGTTTAATCTTCACGGAACAAGAAATTCATACGATTCCCTATTGCTCTGAACAATGAGCCTTTTGAGGTTTAGATTTGAAGATCGATAGGAAGAGAATTATGCCCATTACGATATTTATTAGTTCATTTATTCTTCTCTCTCTTCCTGTATACTTAGTCTTTTCAGGTTCAAGTGTATTAGTTGAAGATTGGGGTTTAATATCTATTCTAATAATTTCGTTGGCGATCTTAGCTTTGATCATGGATTTTAAATATAAAATTCCAACCTCAAAAAAGATTGCTTTAATTGCGGTTTTAGGGACCATGACCGCCGTTCTTAGAATTCCCTTTACCTTCTTACCTAATATTCAGCCATGCACCTTCCTTATCATCTGTGTTGGAATAACCTTTGGACCTAGTGTAGGAGCTTTTGTAGGGATTCTTACTCCTCTAATATCCAACTTATTCTTAGGGCACGGACCTTGGACACCCCTTCAAATGTACGCGTGGGCATTCATAGGTAGTATATCAGGATTATTATCCTTCAACCCCAAAATTAACCGCTTGAAACTTGGTGTTATAGGAATATTATCAGGATATCTTTATGGTTTTATTATGAACATTTGGTTCTGGTACTCTTTTCTATACCCTCTCACTCTACAAACTTTCATATTAGCTGAAGTACAAGGAATATTTTTTGATACACTACATGCTATTGGTAACTTTGCATTTCTTACAATATTAGGAAATAAATTACTACGAATATTAAATTCGTTAAAAGCTAATATAACTCTATGAAATCAGAAGCGAGTCTAAGTGTTGAAGGAACCAGTTGGTAAAAATTGATGATCGAACATGCAAAGAAATATATTAATAACATCCTCCAAAGTGAAGATCTAAGAGGAATCGATAAATCATGTGTCTACTTTCCCTGTCACTCAACTATCGATGATTGTACTTGGTGTTACTGCCCATTTTATCCATGTTATTCTATCTATACTGGTGGTAAAATGATTATTAATTCTGATGGAAAGCCAGTCTGGAGTTGTAAGGATTGCACTTGGATTCATAAAAAATCTTACTCCCAAAGTATTTTTAAAAGGTTAAAAGAGAGATTAAAAAGGATTCAGGATATTTCCCGTGAACATCTTATTACCATATTCCAAGAATATGAAAAACATTCCTTTAAAAAGGAAAGACTACGATGATTTAATGTACTCTGTCACTATATGGAAAAAGTCAGTCAGCACTTGTTAGCTTGAAAAGACTTTTTGTTTTCGGTCTATCCAAGATTCATCACTAATTATAGAATTCAGAAAATATTTAAAACTAATAAGATTACTTAACATCATAGATTTTCATAATTGAGACTTTATCTGAAGAAAGGTTGAAGATAAATGGTAGATAAATTAAAATTCAAGAAAATAGGGCAGATAGGAATTATCACCAAAGATGTGGAGAAGACAGCTAAAAAAATGGAGCAATTGTTAGGTATAGGACCATTCAAATTTATGGTTACTAATTATAAGAATAAGATATATCGAGGGAAGCCTGAGGATTTTGGGGTGAAAATAGCATTAGCTAATGTTGGTCCAATCCAAATAGAATTAATGCAACCACTAGCTGGAAAAAGTATCTGGAAAGAATTTATTGTGAAAAAAGGATATGGGTTACATCATATTGCACTTGAAATAGATGATATGAAAACTAAAGTGAAAGAGTTTGAAGAGGAAGGATTTAAAATAATTCAAAGTGGAGAACGAGAAGTAGTAAAATGGGGGTACCTCGATACTGATGAAGAGTTAGATGTCACCTTCGAGCTTTTAGAAAGGATCAAACCTAAGTAAAATACGCAACACACAAGAGATGAATTAGGAAGGAATACGCGATTGGGTAAAGAGTGGGAAACAAACGATATAAATTTGGATAAAAGTATTTTCATAGATTTTTATAAAAAGATGTTTTCTATACGATTATTTGAGGAAACAGTTCTCGAACAATTTAGTAAAAACCAAATTCCTGGGACAGTCCATCTTTATTCTGGTCAAGAAGCTGTTGCAGTAGGCGTATGTTCAGCCTTGAAAATGGACGATTATATTGTAAGTACTCATAGGGGCCATGGTCATAGTATCGCTAAAGGATGTAGTATAAAACTGATGATGGCGGAACTTTTTGGTAAGAGAACAGGATACTGTAAGGGGAAGGGGGGATCAATGCATGTATGCGATTTTAAAAGAGGAATGCTTGGTGCAATGGGCGTTGTTGGATCAGGAATTCCAATTGCAGGTGGTGCAGCCCTTTCATCGAAACTTCTTAGTAATGGTAGAATTGCTGTTTCTTTTTTTGGTGATGGAGCTGTGAATCTTGGAGCTTTTCATGAGAGTTTGAACTTAGCAGCTGTCTGGTGCCTTCCTGTCATCTTTGTCTGTGAAAATAATCTATATGCTATGAGTACTCATGCCTCAAGGATTATGTTACTTCAAAATATTGCAGATCGTGCTTCGGCTTATGGGATGCCTGGCATAATTGCTGATGGTATGGATGTTATTGATGTTTACGAGAAGGCTAAACATGTAGTTGAGAATGTGAGAAAGGGTGAGGGACCCGCTCTACTAGAATGTAAAACATATAAATGGAGGGGTCATTCCCGATTAGATCCTGCTACTTATAGACCGAAAAATGAACTTGAAGAATGGAAGAAAAGAGATCCGCTTGAAATTTTTAAAAAAAATGAATTTCTTTCTAGCAACGAGATTAAAGAGATAGAGAACGAGGTAAAATCAGAAATCGATGAAGCAGTTTACTTTGCATCTGATAGTTCTTGGCCTAATTCCGAGGAAGCTTTAGATGATGTGTTTGTTTAGGAGGACTAAAAGTTGAGAGAGATCAAATATGTTGAAGCGATACGAGAAGCGTTACGGGAAGAGATGGAGAGAGATCCACGTGTCTTCTTACTAGGAGAAGATATTGGCCAACACTTTGGAGGAGCCTTCAGAGCATCTCTAGGACTCGGTGATACCTTTGGTGCTGAAAGAGTGAGAGATACTCCTATTTCTGAATATGCAATTGCTGGCTTTGCAGTAGGTGCTGCTATGACGGGAACGCGTCCTATTGCGGAAATAATGTTTTCAGATCTCCTTACTCTTGCAGCAGATCAAATATGTAACCTCGCTGCAAAACTTAGGTATATGAGTGGTGGACAGACCAGTATACCCTTAGTAGTAAGAACACCTTTAGGTGGTGGACTTTCTTTTGCTGCTCAACATTCACAGTGTCCAGAAGCATGGTTTATGCATATTCCTGGCTTAAAAGTAGTATTACCCTCTACTCCATATGATGCGAAAGGTCTATTGAAGACCGCGATCCGCGATGATAATCCAATCATGTTTTTTGAGCATAAAGCATTATACTCGATAAAAGGAGAAGTACCTGAAGAAGATTATGTTATCCCCCTAGGAGAAGCAGAGATAAAACGTGACGGAAACGATGTGACAATCGTTGCAACAGCTCAGATGGTTCAACAATCACTGCAAGCAGCTGAGGAATTAAATAAGGAGGGTATAGACGTTGAAATTATAGACCCTAGGACCCTCATCCCACTTGATAAGAAAACAATTTTAGAATCGGTGAAAAAAACCCATCGTGTAATTGTGGTTTCTGAAGATTGCATGACTGCAGGTTTTACAGCTGAGGTCGCTGCTATGATATCAGAGAACGCATTAGATTATCTTGATGCGCCTATCCTAAGATTAGCTGAACCAGATACACCAATACCTTTTAGTCCTCCTTTAGAACGCTATGTTATACCTAACAAAGAAAAAATCATTACAGCGGTTAAAGAGCTCGTCACTTAACTCAGTTAATTATTTCTCATTAAAAAGCTTTAATGTACTCGATTTTTATTGAGGTTCCTCACGAAGGATATGATAAAGATCTCTATAGCAATCTTTAAGATTTACATACAGTTTTTTGTAGAGCTCAAAGTATCTAATATATTTCTTATGTCTTTCAAAGTTAGGTTTTATTTTACTCGTTACCTTAGTAATCATTTTGCTAGCGGATACAGGATCAGTGTATTGTCCTGCTCCTACACCAGCCAATACAGAAGTGCCTAGAACAGTAATTTCTTGACTGAAGTTTGTTAAATGCAAAATTTTACCAGTGACGTCAGCTTTAATCTGTAACCATAGCTTACTCCTTGCATGTCCTCCTGAGGCTCTAATGTCCTTGATGGATATTCCATTTTTTTCTGCGATCTCAATATTATGCAGTAAAGCGTAAGCTGTTGCCTCCATAATTGCGCGTACGAAATTTCCTTTATTATGATTCAAGTTAATACCAAAGAGTACTCCCTTAGCGTAAGGATCCCAAATAGGAGCTCTTTCCCCATTAGGTGCTAGATAAGGTAAGAAAATAAGTCCATTAGCACCCAACTTTGACTTTCCAGCAGAAGCATCGATTTGCTGATATTCTGTTCCATCCAGCTGTTTTTGGTTGTCTATCCAAAACTTATCCCTAAACCACCGCAATGATGAACCTGTTGTAGTTGATGGGAATACTAGTAGATACCTATCTGGTACAACATGGCAGCGATTCATTGATTCCTTTAAAAAATTTGGTTCACTTAAACATACAGCTAATTTAGTGGCAGTTCCAGAATCATCTATTGTATCTCCATTGTTGACCGCTCCTAGACCTAATGCTGCACATGCTGTATCAGCACCACCTCCAACCACTACTGTTCCTTTTTTTAACCCCATTTCAGATGCTGCTTTTGATGAAACTTCACCCACAACATCCCAGGAAGAAATAGTTTCAGGCAATTTATCTTTTGATATATCTAATCTTTCACACATCTCATCTGACCATGTCTTCGTTTTTTTAGAGTCGAAAAGTTGCGTTAATGAAGCATTAGTCCAATCCATCGTAAATACATCTGTTAGATATGAAGCAAGATATCCATTGGCGTGGAGAAATTTATGTGTTCTTTTATAGATTCGAGATTCATTTTCTTTTATCCACAGAATGATGGGAGCGGAGAAGGCTGAGGGAGCCACTCTATTTCCTGTTATCTTGAACACTTCTTCTTTTCCAATTAAGTTTCCTATATATTCAGACTGCTTAATGTTTCGTCGATCCATAAAAAAGATGGAGTTTCTCAGACTATTTCCATGTTTATCTACGGGTATTACAGTAGGGCATAGACAATCGATACCAATTCCAATAATATCATCACCTGTAGATTTTGTTTGTGCAATAATTTCTGTTATAGTATCTCTGAAATATTTTAACCATAATCTTGTATCATGTTCAGCTGCTGATGGTTCTGGATGTAATATAGGATATTCTCGTGAAACCAAGTGTTGTATATTTCCTTGTAAATCAAATAGTGCCGTCTTCATCAAAGTTCCGCCGATATCAACTCCCAATAAATACGGTCCCGTCATCTTTTTATTCTCCTATCATTGCTGCTACTTTTTTTGTCTATAGATTTAAATTAAATACAAGTAATACAAGATATATAAGGTGAAATTTTCATGAAATCTTTGGTTGTAAATTCTTGGGAGGTTAAAGGAATTGAAAGGTCGGCACCATATAGAAGAACTTGGAAGATAATTATGGCTCCTGATCTTCATAAAAATCGTGATCTAGCGATATGTCAAGTGATTGTTCCGGTTGGAAGTAGAAGTGATGCTCACAGTCATGAAATCGAATCTGAATATTGGATTGTTACTGAGGGTAGAGGATACGTTGAAATAGATGGAGAGAAAACATCGATTGAACCCGGTTCAGTCGCATATGCTGCACCAAAGACGTCGCATGCTATCATTAATACTGGAGAAGAACCACTTAAAGCATATTTCTTATTCGCACCTCCAGGTCCAGAAAAGAAATTGATTGAAATGATTCAAGGAAAAATAAAATCCTAGAGATCAAACCCTAATGAGGTAAATATATAATATCTAGAATTAGCGTGAGCCATTCATTTAGCTAGCTAAACGATTCATCTAAAATTTATATATAAATATATGAGGTATATAACATATAAGATCTTCATTACTTGCATAATTCCTTCATAGAAAATAAAATTTTGTAACGTAAGCTAGTTAGCTAATAATTTGATAATTTTACAAATCATTATTCTTCTTATTACAGAAATTATTTATATGAGAATATAACAATGTTAATATGAGAAAAATGACTAAAAAAGTAGCTAGGAGAGATTATATAAAATATACAGGTGCTGGAGTAGTAACCGTTGCTATAGCTATAGTTGGATATTCAGTATACAATACCATGAAACCAACATCAGTTCCCACCTCTACTACACCACTATCTTTCACTTCTTCAACTCAATATTTAACTTCTACCTCTAATACTATTGTCACTTCATCATCCTCCCCGACAACTACCACACCTACCAAAGTCAACACGACAACTCAACCGGTACAATCTTCTTCAATACAATCAGATATCATTGAAGTTCCTTACTCTGAAAATGGCATTGAAGAATTTGATAATGAAAGATATAATATCAAATTGCCTCTCTCTTATGAAAATATATGGCGTGATCTTCCAAGCAGGCAATATACCTTAGTTGATACATACACAGAAAGTACTCAAAATTCGACACCACCAATAGTATATTATCGTTACGATGATAAATGGTTAGAGCTATTTCTTGATGTTCCTTCGGATACCCAATTTAAACAAGATAAAAATTATTCTTTTATCTTCGATACCAAAAATCAATATACTTACGCTCCAGGCGCTCCTGATGTATATCAATTCGAGGTATATTTCAAAAGTGAAAAGAAATTAACTTTTGGTGAAGTAGCTTGTCTTGATGGTGTCTGTAAAAGACCTATTGGCGGATGGTTTAACAAGAAAGATTTCCGATATCGATGGTTCTTTGGGCAAAGTCCTCATTCTCCAGAAGATCATGTTATGATCAACATTTTACTAGCTATGGATACTCTCACAAAATATTCAAATATAATACTTATGAGTTCAGATGTAAATGATTCCTTCCATCTATTCAAACTTGCTCCTTTAAAGGAAAAAGGATACATAAAAAAAATATTTCTAAGATAACTTGAAAGCATATTAATCGATCTGTTATTGCTATAGATACAGGGTTCTTATTTCATGTATGGGTGAAATAAAATGGAAGCACAGAGAAGAAAAAATGATCAGAAGAAGCGAAAAAATCTTGTGGTACTGGTAGTTATTATAGCTATTCTCATTATTGCAAGTTTTTCAAGCATATGGTACTATGCTCAATCTTCAAAACAGAAACCCACCAATAATACAATGACAGTTATCAGTTCTCTTATATCCCAAACATCTGAACCTTTATCATCATCAACTATTAAAAAGAATCTTGCTTTAGATTTTTCCTTAGTTGACTTAGAAGGAAATAATTTCAGTTTAAACCACTTTCGAGGTAAAATCATTATAATAGATTTCATGGCTATATGGTGTGGTCCATGCAAAGATCAAATTCCCCACCTAGGTGTCGTATGGGAGCAGTATCAAGATGATATTATAATCATCTCTATTGATGTTGATCCAAATGAAACACCTGAGATGCTCGCTGATTTCGCAAGTAACTTCCCCTATGCCACATGGATTTGGGCAACTGACTCAGCACATATAGGTTATGATTACGAGATCTATTCTATCCCTACTATGATTATAGTTGACCAAGAAGGATATATTTCGGTAAAACATGTTGGGAAAACATCCTCTCCTCAGCTCATTGAAGAGATTGAGAAGTTGCTTGGTTGATATTGACGATGCATCTAGAATGGTCAGGACTCGTACTCGCATTCACTGCAGGAGTCTTTACTCTCTTTTCTCCATGTAGCTTTCCTCTACTTCCAGGATATATCTCCTATTACATTGGTTCAAAGACAATCTTAAAAAAAGCTATTCCAAGTGGGATTGTCTGTTCTCTAGGGCTGATATTGGTCTTTTCATTAGTTGGATTAGTTGTCATGATTGCGCATGTTCTAATTCAGCCATATCTAAGCATAATCCAAATTATCGCTGCAGTTATTATCATTATATTTGGAATAGTTATGCTTACAAGAATAACGATACCTCGAATTACAATTCCTATTCAACCTTCAAAGAGAAAAGGATCTCTTGGTCTCTTCATTTATGGTATAGCTTATGGTATGGCAGCTTTAGCATGCTCATCTCCTATCTTCTTCTCTGTCATGTTTTATGCTACTCTTGCTGGGGGAGCTATGCAGGGATTAGTCACTTTCATAGTCTACGCCCTAGGTATGAGTATACCATTAATAATAATAACCTACTTAATAGCTACAATGAAACAACTTCTGATAAACAGAATTCGTAATGCTTTAGATACAATTCAAAAATTTAGTGGTGTTCTTCTCATAATTATAGGCATCCTTCTAATTGCAGATTATTATGATTACATACATTTACTATAAAAAAATCTTAGAATTTCTTTTCTATGATATCTATCAAACATTAACAGATATTTTTTAAGTTCGTTATTTTTTAATGAAGCGTGATAACATCATTTAGCCGTGATATCTATAGCATATTTATGTGATATATTCATGGAGTTAACTTGGTAATTAGGTGAGAGTGGTGGTATATCATGGATGAGAGTCCGTTAAAGACAATTGAGCAGCAGCTTGATATGATAAGTGAATTGGCAGAGATCGAGTCTAGTGTTATAGCACAACTTAAACTACCAAGAAGAGTGATTGAAGTTTCAATACCTATACGTATGGACAATAGAGAAGTTAATGTGTTTAGAGGCTATCGTGTCCATCATTGCCGGTGGCGAGGTCCTTACAAGGGAGGTATCCGATATCACCCCGCTGTTGATTTAGATGAAGTTAAAGCTCTAGCTGCCTGGATGTCTTTTAAAACTGCCGTTGTAGATATTCCTTATGGTGGTGCTAAAGGTGGTGTTATATGTAATCCATCCAAACTAAGTCAAACAGAATTGGAGCATTTAACAAGACGGTACATCTCGATGATTAGTGAAGATATCGGTCCTTTCAAAGATGTTCCAGCACCTGATATTGGTACTGACGCCCAAACGATGGCGTGGGTGATGGATACTTACAGTAGTTTGAAAGGGTATAGTGTTCCTGAAGTGGTCACTGGGAAACCAGTGTCTTTAGGAGGCTCCTATGGACGACAAGGCGCAACTGGAAAAGGAGTAGCTATCTGTGCTAGAGAAGCAGTTGCTATTAAAAAAATCTCATTAAAAGGAGCAACTGTGGCTATTCAAGGCTATGGTAAGGTTGGATATTCAACTGCTGATAATTTAACTTCTATGGGTGCTAAAATTATCGCAGTAACTGATGCGGGTGGAGGTGTATTGAATAAGAACGGATTAACTCCTTCAGCATTGAAAGATCATGAACAGAAGACAGGATCGGTAGCACATTTTCCAGGAACACATCAAATAACTAACGAACAGCTCTTTCAGCTTCCATGTAATATTTTAGTTCCAGCAGCCCTTGAAAATGTTCTAACCTACCGAAACGCTGAGAACGTCAATGCGCAAATTATTGTTGAAGGTGCTAATGGACCTACTACACCTGATGCTGATAGGATTCTTTTTGAAAAGAATGTAATGGTTGTACCAGATATTCTTGCCAATGCTGGAGGAGTAACTGTCAGCTATTTCGAGTGGGTTCAAAATCTAAATCGGAATAGGTGGCCTTTAGATACAGTGCATACTCGTCTTACAGAGAGAATGCTCGAATCCTTTAAGGCAGTCAACTCGATAGCGAAAGAAAGAGGAGAGAGTATGAGAACAGCAGCTTATATAATTGCAGTAAAACGGCTTGAAGAAGCGCAGCTACAAGCAGGACTTTTCCCCTGATTCTATTTTCTCCGATTATCAGTTTTTAATTTATTACGAGTTAACATTTGCTGGCTGTCTCTAATTAGCTACTTGCTGTTTAGTAAAAGGCTTCGCGGCAGCTGTAGCCACTGTAAGTGCCGCTAGGAGAGCAGACGCTACTCCCGTGACAATGAGTCCCATCCATCCTAGAATTATCAAGGTAGGAGAGTTGTACAACACTATAAACAATGAGAGTATAACTCCAATTATAAGTACTACAAGAATTGGTATTAGTCGCTTAAATCGAGGTCTCCAATTGAGTCTCCATGTTCCCAGACATACTAGTGCAACAGCGACAGGCATTAAATAGACAATTCCAATGATAATCGCTAAAAACATAGTTGCTGTTAATATAGCAGGACCTGAAGTATCTGTATTGTCACTATAAAGAGATTGAGCCTTTGAGAAGGCCCATGATGCTGGGGCGGCTGATGTATTATATGTGTTGGCGATTGTCTCATGGGATGAGATGAATTCATCCCATGATTTCGAGAGAATTGAGAGGAAGTCTCTAGCGGTGTCAGTCATATTCTGCATTGTTGCAGGTGGAGAAGGTATAGGACCCCGCGATTCAGAACTTGTATTATAAATGGCTCTTACAATTAGCGGTTTTTCCACAACAAAAGGCGAATTAATAGAATTACCTTGTGAATCTACGTACCCTTGTAGATAATATGTTATCCAGTTCTCTACTATAGTTTCAGGCTCAACTTTAAATAATAAAGATATATTTTTCAGGTGCCAAGTTGTGTAGGTGAATGGAATTGTATAGTTGTTGATGTCATCATTTATAGAAAGATCAAGGCTTGTATTTTCGGGGAGACCTTCAACGGTGAAGCTAATATTATATTCTGTTAACCATTGAACTTCAGCTTTTATAGGTTGTGTCATATTAATGGTTGATTCAGGTGTGGATTGTACTTCATTGTTTATCTTCCAACGGCAGAAGATATGACGTGTATTATTCTCATGATTTATCTTTGAATGGACTGAAATTTTTGCTTGACTACCTTCTGGATACCACCCCTCACCTTCTGGTACTCCATAGGAGGATAAGATCTCAAGGTAGAACTCTTTATTATACTCTACTCCAATGGAGGTAGTAGGTGCTTCAATCTGAATCGTTCTATTTGATGTTGAGACTCCATCATCCCACACTTTGAAGATACTTCTCGACTTATTTTCATGATCTATCAAAGGTTCTACTTGAATTTGATGAGATCCCACCTTCATATGAAGTGTTAGTGTACCATTCTCTCCAGTCTTATATTCAACGTCATCAACTATAATCGGTATCTCATTATAAGGAGTGTGGATTGTGAGGTTAGCTGTTGAAGGTTTACCTGAGCGATCTACAAGTATAGTATACCCTTCTGAGTTTGAGGAGACTACTTCTAGTGTTATTTGCGCGGATTTATTCTCAAATAATTTTCCTGGTTGTAGTGCAGCGTCCTCTAAACCTGGTGTAGAAGGTGTCCCATCAATGACTTTAACGACTCCCGCACGATCTATCCAACCTTCAGATATATAAGTTATTAATACACCCTCGCTGGGTATTTCTTTATCCCATCCTGTTTTTAACCGTGTCTCCACAAGATAATACTGCGAATCTGTAACTGGAAGTTTTATCACTCTTAGATCTTCACCTGTTCCAAGCGATGAGAGCATAACGGTCTTCTCATCTCCTTTTAAGATCTGTTCAACTTCCGGTTCATCCATCCATCCTGCTTTCATCAGTGTCCAAGCACAAGGGTGAACTGGTTTTGTACCATTTACAGCCCATAATCCATGTCCAAGAAGACACCACTCACCAACTGTAAATCCATCTACATAGAGATCAGGCAATCCAAGTGAGAGAAGCAATAGTTTAACATAAGGACCTAGCGGATCTATTTCTGAAAGACAGGAGACTCCGACAGCAAATCGTCCATCTCTTGTAGTCAGTGGAATACGACCAGTTGAATAGAAGTTCTTAAGATCATCTTCATTGAGACTCCGTGTTTCATCGTCTCCGGCGCGAATTATCATAATCAAGTCATACTCTCGGTAATCCACGTCTCGATCAGCTGCTCTCACAGCATCCATTAATAGATTTTGTAAACGTTCCTGCCCCTCATTATACCATGAATAACTTCGGGATAATTGATACCACCGAGGAGCTACGTCTCCTGAGAGGGTTACTGCACCTCTACTTACATCATCTATATATTCAGCAACATCTACGAAAACTCTACTTCTCACCATTTCTAGGCTTGTAGTATTAGATAAATCTCTAAATGTAATTGGTATGACTATGATAGACTGTACGCCACGAATAGATGAAGATGCCATTGCCGGTTCAAAAAGTGGTATTCCCGAACAATTAATCCTTACAACAGAGACTAATGATCCTACTGTCATAACAGTTAAAAAGGCTATAACTATTACTATCTTATCGTATCTCTTCTTATTAGACATTTTTATACTCCTCTTTATGACACAAAATTGTCTCTCAAATCACTTCCAGTAATAAATCATCATATATGCTAGGATTCGATTTGTATCCATTCTATCTTCTCTATTTCTTTAGCTATACAAAGACTTCAAAGACAACTTCACGTCAACTCGTAAGAATAGATATTTACGAAATATAATAAATAATAATAAAACGAAACCGATTCTTCTTCAATACATATCTTATAACTATCTACTTTTTGCAAAAAAATACTTATACTCTTCTCGATAGTATTTAAAATACATGACCTTTAACTAGAAGAATATAAATAATTACTTTGTTGAGCATAAAAATGAATAACCGTCAAATCATTTTCGTATCTGTAATAGTATTATTTACATTAGTGATCTCGGGATATTATATTATTCAGTATGGATATGGTTCATCATCACCAGAAACAGGATCCACTTCCTATGCTATAGAAACTATTTCTAAAACAGACTATACTCATTCATCTACTACCTATGTTACTATCTCTGTAAATGACGCACATCGACTAATAGAAATAACATCAGAAGATGAATTAATAATATTGGATGTTAGGACTACAGAAGAGTATACCAGTGAACATATTGAAGGAGCGATGAATATACCTTTACAAGAGTTGCAAGAAAAAGTGGGAATACTAGATAAGAATAAGATTATCCTTGTATATTGTCGATCAGGTGCAAGAAGCTTACAGGCATCTCAGATTCTAGTAGACAATGGTTTCACCAGAATCAATAATATGGAAGGCGGAATCGTAGCTTGGCATAACGAAGGTTATTCATTAATCCAAACAGAAGAAAATGAAGACTGTGGATGTCCAGATTAATAGAGTGAAAAGTTCTTTACTACAACCTAATATAAATCTTCTTTGAAAAACAGAGCTTCGACCTATAATTTTCAATCTTATTTAAAATAGTTTTATAACTCACTCGAAGCTTTATGATCCTGTCTCTGTCCACTCTCTCACAGACGGTAACTTAGTAGAATACTCAATAAAAATCCATAAAAACAGCTAAGGTTATCCTAAAAATCGAAGTAAGCATTAACACTCACCTTTTCTTTTCATTATTAAAAAACAGTTAAATAGAAATATCATATCTAATTATTCAATAGAAAATAATTTTATAAAAGGCGTTTTCAATGGTTAAATCTAAACGACAAAGATACAAGGAACAAGAAAGCGTAATAGTTCAGCATAAGCATTGTCCTGTATGTGCAAAACCAATAAGTATAAAAAAACGATATTGTAGTAGTCAGTGTGAAGAGCAAGATAAAAAATTAAGTAGAAGACGAACATACACTCTTATCGCTACGATGGCTATTTTCCCCATCTTAATAATAATAACAATGCTTCTACAGTAAAAAAGATATATCCACTACTATCGGAACTTTCTTAGTTCACTACCAATCATTTTATAGAGATTTTGCTACTAAATTTGAATAGAAAAAGTTAAAAAGATATTAAAAAAGGGTTTCAAAGGATATTTTTTTATATCGATGTGAGGGGTAAAGGCTATGAAGATAGGACAACTTGTGCAAGAAAATTCTTACGGATTTTCTTGTATAGTATCCTAATCTCCAACGCCCTAACTCACCATAAAACTATATTTGTACAGCAGATTTGTAGATATCTTCTGAAGGTGTTACCGTTAACGATTCAACTTTTTCTTGCTTAGTTGTTATTTTTAGTCCACGAAATAAAACTGCGGCTATTCCTTCATGAGATTCACCTAAACAAATTCCAGCAGCACAAGCAATTTCATCTACTACAGATAACACTTTAATACGTAATGGATATCCAAAGAGGTCTTTTCTACCACGATAATCAATAAATGCCGTAATACCTGCATATCCTAATGTATAATGGCTTAACCATCTTCTAAATGGTCTTGTAGATGAATCTACTAATACCACACCTATTCTTCTGATTCTTGTTAAATCGATCAATCTACTACTTAGTTTTTGAGCAGATAAAAAAGGATCCTTTGGTAGTAGACAATAAGTAAATTCTCCAGCTACATTTGATTTATCAATACCAGCGTTAATACAGATCATACCTCGTTTATCCTTAACTATAAGACTTTTACCATAAAATCCGTATACATTCTCTGATTCATTTAAAACGAGCTGAATAAATCTTGAATCCCTCTCCAGATGAGCCCCTATCTCCATAGCTTTTTTCAATGGAGTTATTTGACGTATATCCACTATCCTCCCTTCAGTCTTAGATACTACTTTAGCACTATAGACAATAATATCACTACTCTGTAACGACAATCCTTCCTGATTAATGGCTTTAATAGATAATTTAGCGAGATCATCCCCTTTCTCTACAAGAGGCAATCCCTTTATGGGAAATACTTGGAAACATGAAGGTGTCAACCTTATATTACTCCTTCTTAACTCATATTTTAAACGATTAAATAGTGAAAATCTTACAGGATAAATAAGTATAAGAAGATTAGTTATTACGTTTAATTGATTAGATAGACATATAATATTATGAAACTGGTTGCTAGGTAGATTAAATGGGAAATAAAAGATAATATTTTCTTTTAAGGTATGGAGAAAATGATTCCATGCTTGGTGTTTCAGAGTTTATACTTATTGGAGTAGTCATACTCCTTTTGTTCCTACCCAGTTTACTTAAATCACAACGATCTTTAATTAAATTGTTACGATTATACTTGATTATAGCAGTACTTGGAATTATCATTCTACTTTTATCTCGAGCTGTTATAACCTTAATAGGAAAAATCGCTGTTTTAACATTACTTGTTATTGTTATGATTGGTATTTATGTTAAACGACTATTCTCATCTAGACAATATTCAAAAGGAGCTTAAGACTATTCCATCATAAGAAATACGAGTAACTATTATAACAGTAATATCATAGATATTAAAGATATGGATACTCTAGAAAGAATTTCAATAACTTTACCCTCATCCCTTCTAGTAAAGCTTAATACACTTGTTCAAGAGGGAATTTACCCTAACCGTTCGAAAGCTGTTCAAGAAGCTTTGAATATATCCATTTCTGAACACGAATGGAATATGCAACAGAAAGGTATGCGTACGGGGTTGATAGCAGTACTTTATGATCACAAAACAAAAGAACTTGAGGAAGAACTCACTGAAACACAACATCATGATCGTGAAATCATTATTGCAACTTTGCATATCCACTTAACAGAAGCACAATGTTTACAAGCGGTTATTGTTAAAGGACAAGTCTCGCATATAATCACTCTTCTCAATAACCTAAAAAAACTAAAGGGAGTAAAACAAACTAAACTGCTCGCAATCTAAAAAATCAATGCTGCATAAAAGAAGTGTTCTATCATTTTTTGTATATATAACTTTGAATTTAATAATTGTTATTTCAAGAATAATTGAATGCTAATAATAGTGAAGCTAGCGAGAGTATTTAGCTCGTATATTCACTCTGTAATTTTATCTATTTTCGAGAAAAATTGTGATGTACTTTCTGTAGTGGTGGATCAGAAATGATACCTTGAGTTAATCGCTCAGCACCATCACCGCTGATATAAAAACTGTCAGCGATTCCTATTCTCCCTTTAGTATGAGGTAATGAAAGATTTAACTCAAACGATATAATCATTCCCTCTTCTAATCTATCTTTAGTACTGTCACTACTAAACCTATAGACAGGTGGTTCATAGATCTCCACTCCTGACGAATGCAGTAAAGCATATACTTCTTCAGTAGAATACTTTCTTAATAGAACTTTCAAAGCAGACTTCCCTACCTCATAAAGCGAGATATCTGGTCCTATTGATTGAAACACCAGATCTAATACTCTATGAGTTAATTGTAAGGTCTCTATATGTTTGGGTAAAACATCACCTAGGTAAATAGTTCGAGCTATCCTACCTTTATATCCATATAATGAGCCTCCTGCATCAAGAGTTAATAGTTCTCCTTCTTTAAGTTCATGATCTGCTTTTTCAAATGTTAATGCGCCAATATTGAATCCAAGACCAGTTGAGAAAGAGTCGAATAACTCCTCAAAGCCATGCATAAAAAGTGTATTAGCTATAATTCCGTTAATGTCGCCTCTTAGCATTCCTTCTGTAACATTTTTAACTCCTTCATTCAAGGCATCCGAATTCGCGTAATAAATGGCTTTTAATAGTTCTACTTCTCTCTGACTTTTTCTTCTTCTCATAGTCCAAATATGTTCTGAGCAATCCTTAGATGAATCTATACTATTATCAAAAAATGTAAGTAAACCTGACTTTAAGTAATGTGTACCCGCAATACCAAACTTTACACCAGAAAATTTTCGTATGATCTGTTGGATATTTGTATTTTCCTTTTGTTGTTGAAACCTACTAAAAACGGATAGCTCATCTACTAAAACAATCTCATCACAATAGATCATATCTTCCATCTGATGTGTGGAATATCCTCTATCTCCACCAACAATAAGTACTTTCTCTTCTTTTCTATTTTGTATGTAGATAGCCTCATCATACTTTACAGGAAATCCTGATAAATAAAAAACATCTGGACCAACCACAATCACCCCATCAAGATGTGAACGTTTAAGCAACTCAGTTACTTTCGCTTGCCTCTCCTGATATTCAACTTTCGGTATTGGAACTGCAATGTCACATCCTTTAACCTTCAAATATACTCCTCCCTTAGTAATGATAATATTCAGATAAAACTGTTACTTATCATCATTTATCAGAAGTAACGTAGATTTCGTCATTCTGATTTTCTATTAAATGCTTAAGTATTCTATTGTTAACTAGCTTGATCGTATACTAAGTTATTATAGGAAAATATATTTCTTTTTAATTCTATAATCTAGGATAGAGAAATGAACTACCGCATAGGTGTAGATTTAGGGGCCTCTAATGTTAGAGTTGCACTAGGAGATGAAAGAGGGAAAATCCTATCTCGTCTAAATGAAAAAACAGACATAAACTCTGGTCCTAATGGGATAAGTCTACAAATTATACGCTTGATTCGTAGCCTAACTTCCTTGAAGAAAATTCTTAGCGTTGGAATAGGATCTGCTGGCCCTTTAAATTTAAAAGAAGGAGCAATAATCAATTCAACAAACATGGGATTCGACTATATCCCACTTGTCAAACCACTAAGAGAAACATTGAAGGTACCCATTTACCTAGCTAATGATTGCGTTGCTGGCGTTGTTGGAGAAAAAGAGTTTGGTAATGGGAAAAAAATTGCAAACCTTGTCTACGTCACTATAAGCACAGGTATTGGGTGTGGAATATTTGTTGATAATCATCTCCTGATAGGAAAAGATGGAAATGCCCACGAAGCTGGGCACCTCATTGTACCAGGCGATGAAAACCTCGTCTGTGGGTGTGGAAGCAGAAATCATTGGGAGGCCCACTGCAGCGGAGCTAACACCTCACAATTTATCCAATCTAATCTCAAACGTAAATCACAACAAGATCTTAAAGGAAGTCTTCTTTATGAAATCACGAAGGGCGATTTCAGTAAGTTATCCTCTAAAGATCTCTTTGAATTAGCGAAAAAAAAGGATACAGTAGCATTGGAAATAGTTAAAGAGATGGGCAGATTCAATGCTATAGGATTCGGTAATATAAATAATGTTTATGATCCTCAACTAATTACAATAGGTGGTGCAATAGCACTTTCAAATTCTGAACTTATACTGAGACCAATAGTAAGTAATGTTAAGAATTATACAGTTAACAGAATACCTAAAATAAAATTAACAGAACTTGGAGAAGATATTGTATTATATGGCGCTTTAGTATTAGATAAGTATGTTAAATAATTAGCTAAAGATGGAAATATGCAGTTAGCTTGTGTATTCATTAACTAGTTTTTTATTTGCCATTTTGTTCCATTAGTTGAGTCTTCTATTATAACTCCGATAGTTTCAAGTCGTTCTCTAATGGTGTCCGCGATCTTATAGTGTCTTTTATTTCTAAGCATACCCCGTACCTCAAGCATCGTTTTAATGAGCTGTTGAAGTAATTCGCTTTTATCTTCTTCTCTCATTTCCAGAAATCCTAAAACACTATTAAATTGCTGGTAAGCGTTGATGATAGCTTCTAGTATCTGCTTTGAACTCGATTTATCATCAATTTTATTTACAAAATTAGTGAAGTCAGCTATTACTGATATTGCTTTTGGCGTATTAAAGTCATCCTCCATTGCATCATGAAATTTAGCTATAAAGTCATTTATCATTTGTATATACCGTTTATTCTCTGTAGAGTTCTCCTTTGAGTTAGCAAGTTTATCTTCTGTTTCTCTATAGGCGCGGTTAAGAGAGTTTGTAAACTTAACGGCTTGTACTATATTCTTCTCATCATAATCTATGGGACTCCTATAATGAGTCATAGCAAAAAAAATTCGTAAAATCTCAGGTGTATAATCTGTAAGTGCATCTCGTATAGTAATAAAATTTTTAAGAGATTTCGACATTTTCCGTCCTTTTATTGTTAAAAGGCCCGTATGAATCCAAAAATTCACCATATGCTTCTCTGTAATCGCTTCAGTTTGCGCTATCTCCGCTTCATGATGAGGAAAGATAAGCTCTAGTGCACCACCATGGATATCATATTGCCCACCAAAGTAAGTGAATGTAATAGCGGTATCTTCTATGTGCCATCCTGGTCTCCCTTTACCCCATGGACTATCCCAAGAAGGTTCCCCTGGTTTTTCGGACTTCCATAAGGCAAAATCGCCGGGATTCCTTTTGTTAGGATTCGGATCAATTCTATGCTGAATCAGTTCATCAGGTTGCTGACGCGATAGCTTTCCATATTCCGGGAACCGAGTAATATCGTAATAAATATCTCCATCAACTTGGTATGCATAACCTTTTTTTTGAAGAATTGTAATTTGAGAAATAATCTCTTCAATGTGTTCCGAAGCTTTAGGATAGAGGTTGATACCAGTTATTTTCAACTTTATCATGTCGTCATAGAATTTCTTTGTCATCTCCTCTGCAAGTAAATGTGGATCTCTCCCCTGTTGAGCGGCTTTATTAATGATTTTATCATCAACATCTGTGATATTCATTAAATAGAATACGCTGTAACCTTTCAATCGCAGATATCTGACAATAATATCATATGCTAGATATGTTCTTGCATGTCCTAAATGAGATAAATCATACACGGTGGGACCGCAAACAAACATATTAATTCTATTCGATTTTAATGAGCTAAATTTCTTCTCCTTACGTGACAAAGTATCGTAAATCTGCAGTGGCATGATAGATCTTCTCCTCAGATGGAATTATTTTATCTGAATAGCTTCAAAACTTATTAATCTACATCTTATACCCAACATCTCTCAGGAAATTTTTTCTCTGTACTATTTCATCTGGTCCTTCAATATTTTTCGGTTTCTCTCCATCTACAACTCCAATGATAGCTCTTCCTTGCTTAGTTTCTGCTATAAGAACTTCAACAGGATTAGATGTAGCACAATAAACTGTGCATACTTCTTGAATCATCTTAATTGAGTTGAGAACATTGATAGGATACATATTGTTCATTGCTATGAAGAATGAATGACCAGCACCTATTTCTAAAGCTTTCTTAGAAGCATAGTCCTCCAGTTCCTTATCGTTACCTGCATGTCTTATCAGACAGGGGCCAGAAGCTTCACAGAACGCTAATCCAAAATTCGATTTTTGAGTTGAACTTATCATTACTTCGTAAAGGTCTTCAACTGTTTTAATAAAATGGGCCATGCCTACAATAATATTATATCCTTCCGGAGGAGAAATAGTCACTATCTTTACTTCCATAATCGATTCAACTCCTTATCAATTTCTAGTATCTATTATACTCATCGGATATATCTTATTAATATAATCTGGAACTGTTATGAGTAGGTATATCTTTATTTTTCTTGTTCTATGAGATCATAATTATTTCTATTAATTCATTTACTTTTTTATATCACCAGAAGACTTAATTTCAAAGTAATAATATGTAAGTGGGTGTAGAGGTAGGTAAAACAGATTGAAAATCGGTGAAGTAGAGATTGGTGATGAGGATTTCGCTGAAGCCTTTCCTATGTGGATGTCTCGGATACTAATTACCGCTGATAGTGAACGATGGGCTCGAATATCTGCTGATAGAGCAACTGGATTCGCAACTTCTATCATCATGTCTCCATGTGAAGCAGGAGTTGAAGGGCCAGTTGCTTCTGAATCTGATACTCCAGATAAACGTGTGGGCGTGTACGCTCAATTTTACCATGGAATAGGAAGCTTGTTAAAGCAGCAATTATTATTGAGGATAAGTCAATGTATATTAACCTGTCCTACAACAGCTGTGTTTGATGCAACACCAAAAGCTAATAAACGACTTAAAATAGGGTGGGCTGTTCGCATGTTTGGAGATGGCTTCGAAAAAGAAGCTTCTCTTGCAGATCGACGTGTCTGGAAGATACCTGTTATGGAAGGAGAATTCATGATAGAAAATAGAATTGGAGTTCGTCGTGGTGTTGCTGGTGGTAATATCATCATCTTTGCACAAGATGCTTCATCAGGCCTTAAAGCAGCTGAATCAGCTGTAGCTGCTATCCAATCAGTGAAAGGAGTTGTATTGCCCTTCCCTGGTGGGGTTTGTCGTTCAGGTTCAAAAGTTGGCTCAAATAAGTATAAGTTAGCTGCATCTACTAACCAAGTTTATTGCCCATCCCTACGAGATGAACTTGAGAATTCAATAGTTCCGAAAGGAATCAATTGTGTTTATGAACTCGTGTTTAATGGATATTCATCAAAGGTATTAAAACACGCTACAGCGTTGAGTATTAAAGCAGCTGCAAAGATCCAAGGAGTAAAGAAGATAACAGCGGTCAATTTTGGAGGAAAGCTTGGTCCAATACAGATAAAACTCAAAGATGCTATAGAAGCTTAATATAACTAGTTATTCCACAAGTTCCAACTACCAATCTAAACCACTGTTTTTGTGCAGTAACAACTTTTTCAATGATGCCTTTTGCGCGTAAACGTTCACCAACATTAGCAATATCATTGTATAACCCATTAAAACTTACTAATTCTCGAATTTCTTTAATCTCTATCCCCTCAATTAGTTTTACATCATCTACACCATACTTTGCTGGGTAAAAAATCGAATCAGTTATATCAATTACCGTCATCTCCAGCTCAGCTTCACCAATTCTTTGATAACTACTATCGGAATATCTCTCATTCACTTCTTCTTCTTTTTTTACTGGGTGGATCGAGAAAAAAACGTTTTTAAAGAAGCCTCGAGTTCTTAATCGACTGTAGATTTTTGAATATTCTTCATAAGTTGTATATGAATTTGCTCCTCTTTCAACGTAAAATTTCTCTATATTTTTAATGGAAAAACCTTTCAAAAAGCCATTTCTTTTATTAATTAATGTTTTCAGAGTTTTTAGAACCTTATGAGCTGATTCAACACCATAAATTGTTAAATCTATATCAGAATATTTTAAATTATGAATCCCGAGCAAGATCGAACCAGTAACTCCAAAATTTTCTATAGGAACATCACTTTCATCTGCGAGTTTTACTGCTAGCTCAGCAGCTGCTTCTTTTAGTATGTCTCCACCAGATGTGAGAATCTTCTGTAAACATTTTTCAGGTTTGAAATGTTCTTTAATATTATCTCTGAGTGGCGCTGAAAACTCGAAGCCTAACTTCTCACTTTTTACCATGTGTTGAGGTGCAAAAACTGATAGATACTGTAAGGTATTCTCTATTTCTTGGATTGTATATCTCGTAAGTATTCGTTTATAGTTTTGACCTTTTCGAGATGGAATATACTTTAGATAAGCTAATACTCTATCAGGTGGGTGAACGTTTCCAATTACAGTAAATAACAAATTATCTAAGGTTTTAAGGTGATCATGGTCACGATAATCTCTCACTATTTATTACCTACAACAATTAAAAAATGGTTTCGTTTCTCACCTAATATAATTCTATAATATGAGACGCTACTATTACGAGTGACTTTCTCTATAGTTCCGTATCCTTTTACTCTTTCACCAATAGTTGCTTGACCACAGAATCTTCCCCTAAAACTCGTTATTTCTTTGATCTTCTCTTTCTTACCAGCTAAACTTACTTTACCTGATACAAAATATTTACAAGGTGTAAGTAAAGCCTCATCATCACTCTCTATTACTGCATCAAAACTTCCTTCACCTTTTGGTTGATAAAGAGTATCCCCATACAACGATTCTATTTCATAGGAGTCTTTTACATACCTAATGAAAAACTCAGTTCCTTGAAAAAAACCTTGAAAAGCTTTTCTCTGCTCGCTGTGTACAAATGTCTTAAAAGTAATCAATTCATCAAAACCTCTATGCGTATACCTTTGAAGTAATTCATCTTTTTTGAATGGGATAAAATCATTTTTTTCGCTAAGTAGATGTCTAAGTGTTGTATTTACTTTGTTAGCATTTTGTTTTCCATATACTATCATGTCTATGTCTGAGGTTCTTCGATGAAGATTTAACAGTAGAGATCCCGTTATTCCTAGTACCTTTGGTTCTAAATTAGTTTTCTTGAGTATAGAATCTGTTAATAAATAGGCTTTTTTCTCTAGGTTATCCTTACTAGCAGATTGCATGATCATATTAAGTTTAGAGATAGGATTATAGATTTTCACCACATTGGAGTAGGGGACTTCCTGCATTGTTCTGCCAAATATTTTATCAAATTTGAGATAATGTGGATAATATGTTTTGAGGATCTTTTCTCTTTCAGCTAGATTGTACATTTTTACAAAACCTTTTTTTGATGCGGCTTTTCTATAAACGGTTTCTTGAACATATCGAAGAAAAGCTATGATATACTTAGGGGGGTGGATGTTTCCTCGTACTTCAAAATATAGGTTATCACTAGTTTTTAGGAAATCTCCTTCTCTTAATTGTTCACAATTTAGTAAGATATCTTTGTTCACTTTGATATAGTCCCTCTTCATATGTTGATAGAGTTATCATATTAAGTATCCAAATTTTGTAAGGTATTAATTTGTAATATATATTCAATAAATGTAGTGGATACAGTAATTATTTAGTTCCTAGTCGTGATTCATTCTAGATTTTTACATAAGAAATACGAGTTACTTTTAGGAGAATCCCCAATAATTGGTATGTTTCTTTTCTATTACTGGTGGGATTCGTATCAATAGGATAGAGGTTTAATTTTCTATATATGATCTCCCTATATTTCAATTGAAAACGATAGTTAAGCTAGCCATAATACATTATATTTACTCTAAGAGAAATAAACTGAATTAGAAGCTAACTAGCAATGTTAAATATCTCATATTAATTCTACGCTTAATTCACAGCATAATATTATTTACTGTACGATTTTCACTAGTAAAAAGTAATACGCCTCGAGTTATAGAGGTTGAATGTGATAATTTCAAGGAGTTCCTATACATTTTTATGTGACAAGTAACATTATATCACAGTGTTATGATTTACCACAAATTAAATACTATACAATGTATTGAGAGTTGACGATGAAAGCAGTAGCACTCGTATCAGGTGGATTGGATTCAGTATTAGCGGCTAAGTTAGTTTTAGATCAGGGGATAGCTATTGAGGGAGTGCATATTATCACACCATTCCTAGATAAACACACTCTTCAAAGCAAGGTAAGTAACCTTATGAAACAGCTACATATTCCATTCAAATCCATCTTTGTAGACAAAAAATATTTACACATTATAAGACACCCGAAGTATGGATATGGTAAAGGTCTTAATCCTTGTATAGATTGTCATATCTTTATGTTGAAACAAGCAAAGAACTATGCTAAGACTATTGGTGCGAAATTTATCGTCACTGGAGAAGTACTTGGTCAAAGACCAAAGAGTCAACATATGAATGCATTAAAAATCATAGAGAAAGATGCAGGTCTTAAAAATAAACTTCTAAGACCTTTATCTGCTAAATTATTACCTGAAACAGAAGCGGAGAAGAAAGGGTGGGTAGATAGAAATAAGTTATATGCAATTCATGGGAGAAATAGAAGTACTCAACTTAAGCTTGCTAAAAAATTTAAGATCATAGATTATTCTACTCCAGCTGGTGGCTGCCCAATAACCACAAAAGAATTTAGTAATAAACTAAGAGATTTACTAGAACATAAAAAACGAGTAACACCAAAAGACATATATTTACTTAAGATTGGTCGACATTTCAGATTTGGTATAAATAAGATTATTGTTGGTAAGAATGAATCAGAAAATATTCTCCTTAATAACATGAAGTATAAAACAGATTATCTTTTTGAGGTTCCTAATTATGGAAGCCCCACTACTATTTTACAAGGAAAAAAGAGAAGAGAGGCAATACATTTCGCTTCGAAATTAACTGCTAGATATTCAGATGCGGAAACAGAACAGGTTCAAGTAAGATATGGATATAAACATCCTTCAAAAAGTATATTCATAACGGTTCCAAAACAAAGTATCCTAGAAAAATATAGGATATAAGCTAAAAGAATGAATTATCTTTACCATATTGGAAAAAATCTATTATAATCACTATCTAAAAATTTTTTTATAATTAAGTTGTAAGTGATAGTCGAATGAAGATTAAAAGTAGTCTCCTCTAAAGGGAAAAATTTTGACCTCAGGTATTAGAATTTTGATCCATGGTATTGTTCAAGGAGTAGGTTTTCGTCCTTTCGTCTATAGAATCGCTAAAAAAAATGAAATAACTGGATATGTAAGGAATAGAAGAGATTCCTTAGTGGAAATTACAGCATACGGAGATAAGCAATCTCGAAAACTTTTCATAAATGAACTGAAACATTTTGCTCCTCCAGCAGCTCAGATAGATCGATTAGAAATTACTACTATTGATAACCCTCAGATACCTACTGGATTTCATATACTGAATAGTTCTTCAAACAGCATAGCTCGAGGATCAGTAATTCCAGCAGATATCGCGTTATGTTCTGAATGTAAAAAAGAGTTAAAAGATATACAAGATAGACGGTATAATTATTTTTTTATCACCTGCACCAATTGCGGTCCTCGATATACTATTATTCATACTACACCGTATGATCGAAAAAATACAACGATGAATCATTTCGCCCCCTGTTCAGCCTGTCTAACGGAATACACAAATCCAACAGATCGCCGATTCCATGCTCAGACAGTTGCCTGCTCTCGATGTGGTCCCTCTGTAACTCTTTTTGACTCTCAAGGAAGCCTTGTTGACACCAAGTCTCCAATTACAGAAACGGGTAAGAGACTATCAGAAGGGTCTATAGTCGCTGTTAAAGGAAATGGCGGATATCACCTTGCTACATCAACCTTAATAGATACTCCTCTTCAAAAGTTACGTTCTGCTAAAGATAGAAAACAGAAACCATTCGCTATTATGGCTCGTGACATCAACTCAACGAAGAGTTTCACTACATTATCCGATTTAGAGGAACTGCTTCTACTGTCACCAGCTCATCCAATAACTATCCTTGAAAAAAGTAGTAATTACTACTTATCCGAACTTATAGCTCCAGGAATTAATAATGTTGGTGTGATGTTACCCTACTCAGGATTACATCTAATGCTTTTTAATAAAGTTGATGACCCTGCTTTTGTGATGACGAGCGCTAATAAACCAAATGAACCAATCATACAAGATGATAACGAAGCTTTAACCAACTTAACAGGCGTTGTTGATTACTTCCTCTGTCATAATCGTCCCATAGCCCAACGATGCGATGATTCCGTAGTGAAAATAGTTGGCAATCACCGGTTATATATTAGACGATCACGAGGATATGCTCCTAAACCTATTTTAATTAAATCCAATGGGGAGGTAACAGTTGGTTTAGGCGCAGAATTAAATGTTACAGCATGCATTTTAGTAGATGGTAAAGCATTTCTCTCGCAGCATATCGGCGATATAGAGACTTACGAATCACTTCAATTTCTCGAAGCAGCAACGAAGCATCTCCTTTCTCTTATTCGATGTAAACCAGAACGGATAGCATGTGATTTGCATCCACAGTTCAATTCCACATTACTGGCTGAACAGCTAAGTGAGAAATTGAAGATTCCCCTTTTTCGAATTCAACATCATCATGCTCATACAGCAAAGCTCATGGCAGAACATGGAATTGATGAAGTAGTCTGTATAACCTGTGATGGTTTCGGTATGGGTTTGGATAGAAAAGCCTGGGGAGGAGAAATCTTTTATAGTAATAAATATGAATTCAAGAGGCTTGCTCACCTAGAGGAACATCGTATGATAGGGGGAGATCTTGCTACAAGATATCCTTTGAGAATGGCTGCTTCAATTCTTATTAATAAGCATGAATTTCAAGACTGGTTATTGACCCAAACAAACAAATTTACTTATGGAAACACTGAAGTAAAAGTTATCATTAAGGATGCAAAAGATGGTAAAGGAATTTATACTTCTAGTTGTGGTAGATTATTAGATGCTGCAGCAGCTATACTTAACATATGTCACGAGAGAACCTATGAAGGTGAACCTGCCCTAAAACTTGAATCAGCAGCAATTGGAGGTAGAGATGTACTTGATTTTGATCCCATTATAAAACGTGATATACTTCTCACAAAACCTTTGATTGAATGGTTATTTGATTCACGCACAAAGTATCCTCTTAAAGATCTCGCCTATACAGTGCACAC
>CAZAXO010000004.1:0-32621 GCA_964489085.1 uncultured Candidatus Bathyarchaeia archaeon | reverse complement strand
ATACATATCTCTACTCAATATTATTACGAACAGATTACGACGGTGTATCGAAGAGAGGTATCGTCACCTCCTCAAAAAAGTAATTCTTTGCTCATATATATTATACAACCAAAAAACCATATTCTTCCTCAATTATACTCTTACAACTCTAGAAGGATCCTCAAATGAGGCACCGACTTCGCTTACTCCACAGAAATGAAGTATTTATCCTCAAATATATTAGGAACTTTCCACCTCAAAAGAGTCGTATTCTCTCTCAATATATCCCTTGTAAAATTTTCTATTCATTAGAAGAACTTTACGCAATATGGAAGGGATTTTGCCCCCACAATAACAATGTTATGCCCTCTCAATAGTATAGTTCCACCTACTCCATCTTTTCACCTCCCAAATCATATCTGATAGGAACCACAAACTCGAATCGACACTTCTTACATCTATACCTTATATAATGAGGATCTGAGTAACTTAATTTAAAAGCCCAAAAGGTTTTACTCCCACATTTATAGCAAATCAATTTCTCGATTATATGAACTGGTTTTGGAATGTTATCTCCTTCAGAATCCATTACCTCCTTCTGTTCTTGCGTGTAAGGTCCACTGTCAACCAATCCACATCGCTTACACACCAACTCGTAGCCTCTGGACTCTACGCCCCTAGCCTCAAACACTCCCTCGCTGTGGTTGTAGAATGGTTTGAAATCTGTTACGTTATAGTCAGCATATACTAATTCTCCACCACATTCTTTACATTTCATTAATTCCTTCCATCATAATAATATCAAAGTAGATAGAAATGACCGAACCTTCCAGTGTAATATAAAATTATATAGGGGTATATACTCTATATTTAGTATATCAATTAGCAAGCGTCGCAAAGTCTTTTCTTCACGGTAATATAATAAAAAAAGATAGTAGTAAATAAGAGGTATACTGAATGGATAAAAAATTACTATTATCTATATTCATAATCGGAGTATTAGTCGGATCAATAGTAACCATCACCTACAGCCGCTTATCGACTCCTCAAGCTGAAGTGTATTTCTCTCCCAACGGCGGATGCGAACAGATAATCCTCTACTATATCTCTCAAGCCAAATCGTCTATTCATATCTTAATGTTCAGTTTCACCCTAGACAATGTAGCTAATGCTCTCATCGACTCCTATGAGAGAGGTGTTGACGTTAAGGTTCTCTTCGAGGATGAGCAGATATATAGTTATGACATCTATTGGAGATTAAAAAATGCTGGAATAGACGTTAGAAATGATACCAATCCTAGCTTCATGCATAACAAAATCGCGATCATCGACGATAAGATTGTGTTAACTGGCAGTTATAATTGGACCGACTCCGCTGAAACCGTCAACAACGAGAACCTCTTGATGATCAAAGATAGAGAAATTGCTGAAAATTATGAAGTGGAATTCCAGAAATTATGGAATCAACTATAAGAATCTTCGTTAAGCTATCAAATTATGGGTAATCAAATCCTTTATTCGCTACTTCAATTTGCGATGGGTACTCTACAATAATTTCTGGGGACCCTTGATACTCCTTAATTTGACCAGTTACACGCACTTCTAATCCTCGATAATAGTCATCTGGGTTAAACGGGAAGTTACCCCAATCATCCTTAAAGATCACAACATAGAAATAACCTTGATAGGGATCATGGAAATTAAGAAAAATAGATGAACTCGATTTATAGGTTCTAACGATCGTACCTTCCACAGTTTTCGTTTTTCCAACATATTTATCAGCTTCCATATAGGAGATAACTTCTCCGTCTGAGCTAAACCATTTACTTTCCTCTATAGTCTCTTGAACTTGAGTACTCGTTTCCTTAATCACCGACTTTTCTTCAGTAATTCTCTCCGTTACAGTGTATGCTTGAGAGGTTGTTACTGTAACAGTAATGACTCGAGGAGAGCTAGTTAGAGGAGCCGCCAATTGATACCCCAATACAATCACTAGAATAATGATGATGCCAATAGTGATTTTCAAATAATTATCAGATTTCTTTCCATACGTCACTCTTTTTGGTTCGCAACCGAGGTGCCAAATACCCCTACCAGATTCCCAATATACCGTTTCTCCCTCAGAAATATCGTTGCCGCAAACAATACATTTACCATCATATTTGGCGACAATCTTTCTCATAACAGATTATCTCCAAACTATAATCAGATAGAAAATAGTAATAAGATTATGCTAGAACTAATAATTCGGTAATTTTTAAGTAAAATTTTCATATATATATTGAGGAGTACTCTTTGAAACAGAGGTCATATAGTCCTCTTATCTTGACGTTAATTATAATACTTGTTGGATTAAGTATATTTGTCTATAAAATGCCTTTTGTGAAGGAGGCTCATACCACTTCTGAAATTAATATAAGTACTATTAATAATGTATTCACTAGTAAATCCACTTTAACAAAAGAATCTATATCACTTACGACTATAACTAAAACTACAATATTTGATGAAATTGGTGATTCCAGTCAACCTAGTGTATTAGATATCGAATATGTTGTAATCGAAAAAGTAGGAGATATTCACAATGATCCATTGATAAAAATTACTTTAAAATTTGTAGATACCCCCTCTAATGAATTTGTAGGATGGATATCCTTGATGGGATTGTATTATGAAACAATTGAAGCTCCCAGTTATGTCATATATCTAACTAATCCTTATGAAATAACTGAATGTACACTTCATTATTTTCAAGATATAATCAAAGATGATAGGATACATGAAATACATAATAAAAAATCGATTGATGATTTTAATATATATAAAGACACTTGGATATTTAATATTCCGCTATCTGACCTCGTTTGGTTTCCCGGATATAAATACCATGAGGATACTGAATTTCAGTTTCAAGCTATATTTTATCCAATGACTTTTTATAGTGGAGATTTTGATGAAATAGATAAAGTTCCTAACATTCCTTCTATGTATTTAATAAGGCAATATGTTAACGTTAATTACGAGAAACAATTAGTACAAACATTTTACTCGACTTTGAAATCAACGATAACATCGGTGTCACTAACTTCATCTACATCATATAGCACATACTATGTGAATACACCAATCAAAGAACGGAATATCCTATTTCCACTATTATTAGGATCAGCTATAGTTTTACTAGTAGTTATGATTTTAAATACTTCAAAAAATGCTAAAGCAGATATAAAAGAAGAGGAAAAACCCATCTCAATAGAAATAGAAAAGAAGCATTGTATCTTCTGCGGTTAAAAGATTCCAGAAATCGGAGTACTAGCTAGATAATTTTATCATTTTATAAAATATATTCATGAGATAATTATATTATTATGAGGGTAAACTCAATGGGTTCTGTACGAGCATCTGCAGTATACTTAATTCTGCTCTTAGCAATCACATTTTTATATCTTCCTAAAACAGCATCCTTAGAAGAAACAAAATTACAATCTGGAATGTATTGGAAATTATATAGTAACATAAGAAGCGTATCGACTGTAACTGGGCAAGTCTCTAGTTCTTTTGAGGAACTTTATACAGTTTATTATACCATCGAGGTTACACACATAGAGAAAGAATTGAATGAACTGAGAATAAAAGAAACTATTGAGGTTTCACAATCAATGAAAGAAAATGATATCATTGATTATGGCAAATCAGATAATTATAAATTGGAAAATTTTCATACAATTAATCTACATGATCATTGTAAAATTGAATCGACTTATTTAGAACCTAGATTTGGAAGGGGTTACGGAGGAACAACCTCTTATTTGAATAACTTACCTTTTCCTTTTCTTATAGATACACATGAACTCTCAAATAGTGGCTCTATACTTAGAGAGAACCTTATTGATCCTTTTGATATGGCAATGTATACGTTATGGTTTTGGGATCTAAGAATTGATTGGGGGGATTCTATGCAACCAATTATACAAGATTATCCACTAATAACTGAAATTGTTGGCTATAAGGAAATTCAACATCCAGCTATCTCAACAACAATTGATATCCAAAATGCAAACATGAATGTATTTGAGATAAATCATTCAACTGAATATAGTAGAGCTGCCCTTTTTCTTTACCTAGATCTTTTATATGGAGGCGATCTTCTAGATGAGATAAACAGCCATGATATATTATCCTTTAGAGATTCCAAAGAATGTTTCGATAAAGTTTATGGTATTTTAGTAAAAGGAGACTATTACCGGAAGCACATTGTAACAGATGAAATAAACACTATTACCCATGAAGTGTGGGAAGACATAATCCTTCATGATAGTAATATGTATTATCCTTTACTTATAGAGACTCTTCCAAACTTAGATACTATAAATTCAACGATTAAAGGGAGAGGATGGTATATTCCCGATGACACCGCTATTTTTTCAACAGAGCCAGATGTTCCTATGAGTGGATTATTAGGTTTAATTGGAGTAAAATATGAATTTGTTGAATGGCATGGAGAGTTTACTTCGTCTCGCCCAGTAGAACGGATAGTTATGGATTCTCCAAAAAAGATTACAGCAGTTTACACAATAAATTATATTCCTCTTTATATATTGAGTATTTTAGTTTTATTATTTGCTTCAAGTTTTTTCTTCGTATTTAAACGAAGAAAGAGAAAGCCTTTTCCAAAAATGACTACATCAGTAGAATTAGAAAAAGCGACGATTAGTTCAGTTGATACCAAACATTGCATCTTCTGTGGAGAATTGATACCAGAGATAGCAGAGTTCTGTGAGAAATGCGGTAAGAAAGTAAAACTACAATAAATCTAGGCAAACTCTCTTTCATATGATTTTTAAATATTTAGTAACCATAATATATATTCTGAATTAATTTGCCGAAATTTACAATGGGGCAAGTTATAGGACTTATTTCAATACTGATAGGTTTTGTAGCGTTAATCATATATTATCCAATTTCAACGGAAGTAATTCATGTAATTAATGAGGATATAGCTTCTATTGAGTATTGGTTAAGACAAGCAGAAAGTGGATTATATTATGTTAATCCAAATGATATCATAGATGCTAAAGAGATGTTAATATCCCTAGAATTATTAAAAAGTTCTGTAAGTATAGGATACAGTTTAATTTTCCTTATCATAGGTCTAATTGCATGGTTACTTCCATGGTTTATAGTTCGAAAGATCGCCACATTTCCTATTGGATTACTATTTAATTTTGATTTGATAGCTAATCCAACTCAAAGAAATACTGAGTTAATTCAACTTATTCCTTACATGTCCGATACAATTAGCCTATATTTCTCAATTACGATATGTTATCTTATAGTGAGTGTAGTAGCTTGGTTCCTTGATTGGAAAAGAATTACTGTTATTGGACAACAAGAAGAAGTTATCTCTCAAGAACAAGAAGATGAAATCACTCCTTCTCCCGCAATTGAGATGAAACACTGTATATTCTGCGGATCTAAAATACCCAAGATTGCTGAGTATTGTGAGAAGTGTGGTAGAAAAGTGAAATTGAAGTGAGGATGACTATTGAAATTACAATCTATAAATAAACGCATACTACTTATCATAGTTATACTTGCTAGCGTAGGATTAGTTATCCATCTAGCACCTATCTCAAAAGAAGTACATATAGATAAAGAAACCATTACCTATGAAACTCATGACATACTTACTAGCACTTCTACTTATACATCAGAAATTTCTACTAGCCATATTCAATCTAAAACAACAATTATAGATAGTATTGGTGATTCATCGAATCCATCAAGAGGAGACCTAGTATATATTATACTTGAGAAAGACGAGAATTCATTATATTTAACGATGAAACTTTCAGAGGGGAAATTCGCATCTCGTTGCACTCCAATAATTACTTTGATAAAAAATCCGACTTTGTATTATTCCGTCTCATTAGATACTAGATCTCGGTGCTACTTAACAAAGTTATCAAATGATGATATCGTAAGTAAGAAAAAGATTCAAAATTCGGAAGTTAACAAAGATCTATGGAAAGTTACTTTACCATTATCTGAAATAGACTATTTAACTGAATTCACTGTTTCCGCCGGTATTTTTTCAAGTAAAGGCGATGAAATTGATATAATACCTTATTCATTAGAGAAGTTAAATTTAGACTATGTTTACGATACAATTAAAGTAGATTTAACTTCTACATCAACTGTAACATCATTCATGTGGGTAACTTCCACATCAAGTAGTATATATCATGTTGATGCACCACTAAAAGAGCGAACTATTATAACTCCTATCTTATTTATTGGAGCTCTCGCTCTTTTACTAGGCGTGATTTTAGATGCTACAACAAAACCTATAAAAACTGATGAAAAAAGTGAAACAGCAAAGATAACTAGAAAAATTTTTGAAGCTGAGAAAACGCAGCTAATATCAATTAAAATGAAGCATTGTCCTTTTTGTGGAGCAAAAATTCCAGAGGTAGCTATATACTGTGAAGAATGCGGACGCAAAATCGAGAGTGCTAAAAGTACAGTAATAAAAAGCAATAGTTTTGGAATCAAAGTTTGGCTTCTTATTGCGGCTATGATAGTAGCGACGATAATACCTATACTTGGTTTTGTTATTAATATTTTTATTTTGTTAGGGTTAGCCTACGTCGTTTATAGTGATGCTAAAAGTAGAGGCGAAAGAGATGCTTCCGGCTGGGCTATATTTACTTTCTTTCTCCTTTTAATAGCATTGCCGTGGTACTACTCTAGTGTTGTAACGAAGAAATCAATTATCCATAAATTCGAAGATTCATTCGTAGTAAGACGATGTCCATTTTGTAGAGAGGACTTAACATCTACCCGGTATGATACGCAATATTGTATGCATTGCGGTAATAGGTTAGTAGCAAGCCAAAAAAACTGTATTTATTGTGATTCAAGAGCATTCATTTATATGAATGGAATCTTTTGTTCTAACTGTGGAACAATACAACCAGAAACAAGCTAACAATTAATTACTGGGTAATATTCAGACATTCCACATTGGAGTTAACTAGCTATTCATTCTAATCTTTGCTTTATCATAGATTTCCTTCAACCTCTCTGGAGAAAAATCCGTGTAATGTCTAGCTAATATTGACCGTGGTACCCTACCACAGAACGCGTCTACATAACGGTCTGGAACACCTAGCCTACCTAGTTCACATGCAAACCATTCACGAAGTACTTGAGGAGTAATATCTAATCCAGTTTCTTCTCTTGCTTCTTTCCACATCTTATAGAATTTCAAGCATTCAAACGGAAATAGTCTAGGACTAGTGTCTTTGCGAGTTGAGAGATACTCTTCTAAGGCTTGTTTACATTCCTCGTTGAAGAAGCTCACCCAAGCATGTTTCGTTCTATTGCCATTCTTGGATGGAATAACCGTTCGCTCTTCTAGATCAATATCTTTTCTTGTTAAGTGTAAGACCTCGGTTCTCCGTAATCCAGTTGTCGCATAGAATAAGAATATCGCCTTATGTTTTGGAGTCTTCAATGCTGAATAGAATGTCTGGAGTTGCTCCTTTGTTGGAATAGACTTTATGGTTACTGGGATGTAGGGAAACCTAAATGTCTGAATTACCTCTGGTCTCTGCATAAAATCCCTAAAGAACACTCGCAATGACTTTAAGATGTTACGGTAGGTGTGTGGACTCTTATCCTTGAAAGATGCTAAGTATGCTCTCACATCACTATCATCAATAACAGAAGGAGCTTTCCCTATTGTTGACAAGAACTTATGGATGATATTCTCGTGGTGCTTCGCCGTCCTCTTCGCCAAACACTTGTCTATGATGCAAAACTCCTTGAATCGACTAACAATCTCATTGATGTCACCGTTGCCTTGCTCTCGTAAGCTGTAGGTCGGGGGTTCGAAACCCCCTCGAGGCTCCACAATTAGCTAGCTAACTTTATAGAGTGTGATGGTATCTCATTCTTTTTTATAAGAGAATGCTTTTTTATGTTCTTTATAGACTTCATTTATAACTTCGAAAAACTTTAGATCGCCGTTTCTTCAAGTAGCATTCAAGACAATACAGTTTCTGACCCTTTCGAGGTTTGAAGGGTACCGAATCCAGTTTCCTACATGCTGAACATGTTATATAGAATCGTTCAACCCAATCTTTAGGCTGCAACTCCTCAAATCCTTGTTCAGTATTCTCCAAAAATACCACATCTCACTGAAATTGTTTAAACTAAAAGAAGCGTTAGTTTAACTGAAGATCAAGTTACTAGAAAAAATAGGAGTGTAAATCATAGCAATGTTTTTTTACTTCGCAACACAATATATAACGGTGTTAATTCGAAGTGGATAAGACGTTATGCGAGGAGATCGTGAATAATTATCTGCCCTCAATACGCTCATTCATTGCGAAACGACTCATCAAACAGTATGGCTTATCGCAAGGTAAAGCCGCGGAGAAACTTGGTACCACACAAGCAGCTGTAAGCTACTATCAAAAATATAAGCGAGGAGCAAAGACAAGTAGCGTATTAGTTGAGAAAGATAAACTTAAGGATGCTTTAGAGAAAGCGGTTAAAGAAATAGCGGAGAGCGAAGACAGGAATATCTTTTCATTGAAAATGTGTGACTTATGTTACATCATCCAAGACGAACTGTTATATGGTAAACGATGTGGAGCGAGCTCACGTTTTCTAATCGATACACATATATAACACAGTTATGTAATTATACGTGAGGGAGAGGAAAAAGTCAAACATTTTTCTTTAGACAACACCTAGCTATATTTTCATTTTCTAAAACCCTCTCTCCCTCATCAACTTACTGAAACAGTACAGCTAACACGTACCTTCAATCCAGCCTTATCATAGATTTCCTAGTCTCTCTAGGAGATAATCGATATAATGTCAAGACACTTGGCTAGTTTATGCTAATAGTGTTATCAATTATTGAATTTTATTAAGTACCGCTTCTATTAACAATTGATCTTTTTTTATCCTTTTAAATCCTCGTTTAAGGGGATGGATCAAAGGTGTAAAGCCTTCAAGTTTGATATTATCCTCAAGATATCTTCTTAAGATATGTCGTTCCATATCTGATAGAATATATTCGATCACCATGTTAACATCTTCAATTCTCTTTGAGATACTATTCTGTGATATAATGTGTCTGCATGTTGCATATATACATTTATCGTTAACTGGATCATGACTAGCTAATTATTAACGCTAAAGTTATTGATGAAAACGATACGTGAGATAATAATTTTGATTTACACGGTATTATTGAATAAATAAATTTATTATTGTACTTTTATATTATCGCTTTGATTTGTATTGAAACTAATATGGATTGTAGTTGGATTAATTATTGTAATTCTGGTCATCGGTGGATACTTTTCTATTATTAGTGGATTACATGAGTTGGGTCCGATGATTGAACAGTTTTCAGCAGCTTTTGGTAAAGTTATAGGTGGAATAGTAATGATAATCACAGGTATATCTCTTACTGGAATATTGGTTCATTATTATATTTTAAAAAGGAAAAATAAGAAAGATTCCTCTAACGCTAATAGAAAGGATTTATAATTATGTTATCAGATCAATGAGCGTCGCTCTACTTTGCTGCTAGTTTATTTTCTATCGTAGAATATGTTCTTCCCCTTGACTGAGAGGGGGATACCAAGTATAAGATCTGATTGAAGCAGATTTAATTCTTTTACAACCGCCCCGATAGAATACATCATTCGATTATCGATATTGAAGATACTAGCAGTTTTTACCGCTGATCCCAATGCGATCCCGAGATCGATGCAATTCCATATACATAGGGGTCCGGTGAAATCTTCTCCAGCCTTTTTTTCTGTAGCAATGAGCTCAGCACAGGTATCGAATCCACATGCTCCACAGTTCAAAGGCATTTCAGGTTTTTTCGGTCGAGTTCCTTTCACTCCAATCAATAAAACACACAGAGAATTACGAACATTTTCGGCATCTCGCTTAAAAAATGGTAAAGGATATTTCTTTTTTGAACCCTTTTCCTCCATCACCCTAGCTAATCTGTCTTTCTCCTGACCAATAAGTACAGCGGTTTCAATAGTATCGATTCCCATTGTCTTTGGAGCTGTTCGAGCACTTGCCGCCATAATTTCCACAACATTTTTCACCGCATTTTCTTCTAGATCCTCACTTTTTATAATAGGCATTACATTTCACCTATAATCCTACTTTCAATAAGGTTAATACTTAAAAAACAATATTATTCTACTCTTGGTAGTAAACTAGTAAATCATTAGATTTAGTATAACACTTCAAGTTTAGCCTTATTACAAATCTCTTTACAGCGATACGAAGAATAGTCTATGTAACTCGCTGCAGATTTGAACTACAACTTTTCCCTTTTTAATTGATATTAAATTATTAGCCTTCGCGAGTTATTTGTATTATCACAATACGCTGATACCGTTATATGTTTTCTTAATTCACATAAATTTGGTAGTTCTCCTTTAGAAATATCGCGAGCTAGCTTTCACATTATCTTTATAAGATTAATAGAATTATTTTTTATATACAGTTTTTATTAGCATTAAAAAATGGGGTGTGGTCTTATGGGAAAATTATCATTACGAGACGATGTTGCGGTATCTAAATTGGCAAGGATATGATCTTGTCGCTGTCCCACGACGTCCAACCCGTATCCCATGTTACACGTATACTCCATATTATACATACTATCCCCAGTATACCTACAGATATTCATATCCTACCTATAGACCCTTATCTTACTATGGTTTTGCTTATTAAAACTCTCCATTTCCATTTTTTTCTAAATAGGCTTTCAGTTAACTGATAAAAAAACGCTATAATAACTTCGTTTACTTTCCTAGCTTCGAATTATAGATTTGAATAGCTAGCTAAGAGTGATATTAAAGATTAAGACTCCATATATATGCATAACAAGTGGGGATTATAAGTAAGTTTAAGCGATTTTAGACGAGAATACTTTTAGTAGTTTGCTTACGTATTCTTTTGTATGAAATTGGATTTACATGTTCATACTATATATTCAGCTATTCCTGGTTATCCCTTTCTAAGAGATAGTTTCAATCGATTTGAGGATATTCATAAAGTTGCTGGAGAAAAAGGAATTGATGGTGTAGGAATAACAGATCATAACACAATAAAAGGCGCGTTAAAATTAAAGGAATATGTGAAACAAAAGAAACTAAACATATCAATAATCGTAGGTGAGGAAATAAGAACTTTATCAGGAGACGTAATCGCCTTATATATCGATGAGAGGATTCCCCACGGGATGACTATAGAGGAAACTTTAGATAGGATACGAGATTTTAATGGTTTGTCAATTGCTCCTCATCCATATACCCGAAGAGGGGTAAGTGAAAAGAATGTTAGGACCTATAGATTCAATGGTATTGAAACTATGAACTCTTGTTGTTCCTTTGAGGTAAATCAAAAAGCAAAGTTGTTAGCAGCAAAACTTGGTTTAGTAGAAGTGGGAGGAAGCGACGCCCACCGACCTGAGGTTCTAGGAAATTCTGTCACACAGGTACCCGATGGTTATTCTATACGAGAATCGCTTGAAAAAGGGAGAACAAGAGTTCATGGGAAAATAACGCCCACTTTAAGTTTTATTCAAAAAGTTATTTTAAGACTTAAACAACCTCGATATATATTCTGCAACCCGTTGTAGTATAGATCTGTACGTGCGGATAGGCTTTAATTAGTGGTTAGAAGAGTATTTTTAGATCTCTACTATTTTCTTACCTGGAAATGGGATTGGGGGTCTTTCTCGTGTCTTAGCGTCTATCAAAACCCCTGTCTCGTAATACATTCTTTGAGCTAAGTTTTGAAGTATTATTGCTAAAGGATCAATATTTCCATATCTATGGGAAGGAAAAACTCTAATGTCGATATCACTGTATAGATGAGCTGTCATACTAGCGACAGAACCTACCAAGAAGATCCGTATTGGATAAGGAACTATGGTTCGTAGCCTATATGCAAAAAACTGTGCAATAGACATTTTTTCCACGTTATTAGTTGGTCTCCAAGAATAGGGTTTAACCATAGTTAATTTACGGGTAAATTATTGTTTTAACTGATATACTCATATAAATGAATAACACACTAAATTGAAGATCGAAAATTATTTTGTTCTGGTTAATCATTTGTCGCTTAAATAAATTGATTAGGAATGGGGCGGGATAATATTCGAATTCAGTTTGAGTTTTAGGGAAAACAAGGTGATTTTGAAGGTTTTCATTACGAGTATAGTTTCTAACTCTATAAGCATAGTTAGATACTTAAAAAAAGATCATCTAAAGTGAATGAGTAGAGTATATGGAGTAATCCAATAGGATAAAGAAATAGATAGTAAATAATATCCTAGATGAAAAGACAAGCAAGTGAAAATACTTAGAATGTATATCCATACAATACGTCTTCCACCTAACGTTAAGCTAGCATGCGAGTATCCAGTTCTATAGATACACTAAAATAATATGTGTCACAGCTAGCCTGATAACTACCTAAAATCAATAAAGACCTCAAAATAATATGTTGACTTCGAAGTTCAGAACAATAGTGAGAGAATACCGTTGAGTACAAAGATCATAATGATTGAACTGGCAATTAATCATTTTTTATCTGATATTCCATTTTTTTTATTACCTGCTATCCTCCCTCTGATGATTAAAGATTTCGGGTTAACCTATGGAGGAGCCGGGGCAACTCTCTCTATTATGTCCATATCAATGATAGTATTTCAAACGGTGATTGGTTTCTATGCTGGAAAATATAATAAAACACGGTTACTCCAGATAGGATTAATAATCTTAGGTTGTGCATTATTCTTTCTTGGCTTTTCAAAATCGCTATTTCAGTTTTTAGCTTTACAAGTCCTAGTTGGTTTAGGAGCGGCATTCTATCATCCAATAGGATACTCTATCATTACAGAGGGACTTACACAGCGAGATCGAGGAAAAGCCTACGGAATAAACACATCAGCTGGTACTGCTGCAGGTCCTATAGCCTTTATTTCATCAGGTATACTCATATTTTTCTTGAGCTGGAGATATGTCTTCTTTTTTTGGGCTACTCTCATGATCTTAATTCCATGCATAGTAAATATCATTTTCAAAAGAAAAAATAAATCCGTTGAATATCCGAAGAAAAAGAGGGAGAAATTCTCTTTCTATGAGATAATAAAAAAAATATTTTCACTTTTACTCTTAATGACTTTTCTGCAAATATGTATTGTGACTCTCATGACGTTTACTCCTACATTGTTAACGGTCAACGGAATTGCAATTGAATGGGCAAATATAATCTCCGCGATAATGGTAATTTCAGGAGTGTTTGGTGGAATTCTAATCGGAATTACATCAGATAAATGGGGAGAACCAAAAACAATACTAAGAATTATGGCAATGATATGTATTTTATCTTTAACACTATTCCAAATACATAATCGAATCGTTCTCATTACAGTTATCTGTGTACTAGGATTCTTTGTGCTTGGCACCCCGCCTGCATACTATGCACTGATATCAACAAAAATTGAGTTCAAAAACCTCACCGCTATCTATGGAATTCTTCTTTCAATCGCATGGGGAATAGGGGGATTATTTCCCTATATAGCAGGAGTAATAGCCGATAGCTATGGAATTAACAGTATCTTTATACTCCTCGTAGTCTCATCAATTGCATCTATGATTATCACCTATGTAAAATTTAAAGTTTCTAAGTAAGATTAGCTAGCTAAAATACCCTTTTCGCAGGCAAATCATTAAGATAATATTATTTATTATCTAGAAAAAAAATAGATATACCAATTATTATGAATATGATTCCAGCTATCTTCGTCATTAATGTTCTATCAATTTAATTTGCTATGAGTTTACCGAGAAAGATAGCGAGGAGAGATAACCGTAATAATGCTATCATAGTACCTATAAAAACTAGAATGGGGTTGTATTGAGTTGCAAACACTGCTGCAACAAGTTGTGTTTTATCCTATTCTGTCAGGAAAACCAAGAGAAACCATGAAAGAAAAGGAGTATTCAAATATTGACTTCTTACGTTTCATCTTACAATCTTTTGATCGTATCGCCTCTCTAACCATCAAAACTCTAAAAATATGAAGAGACTTCCTGATACTACTTTTAACAAGTTAGTGGAGATAATAGTGGTAATAAATCCCCCAACTAGGACGGCGATGCCATCTACTATCAAGAAAGCAAGGATAACTCCAAGTAATAGATATGGATGTTTCGTTGTTTTAGAGGATAGAACGAGAATAGACACTTGTGTCTTATCCCTAAGCTCTGCAAAGCCAACCGTAATAAGAGGAATTAAGAGATCTGTTATCATTACTTCAGTGTTATCTGAATCGAGCAACTTTTATAGTTACTGCTAGGATAAGAGCATATATGAGGCTAATAGCATAAGAAACAATAATCGTTGATGTGAAACTAAAGGGAAGACTATGCAAAACAAAGATTTCAAAGGTAAATGCAACGGAAGTAGTCAATAAAGCGATTGCATAGATATTTCCTTTTCTTAAAAGTAGAAATACTGCTGGTATGAATGCCCACATCGCACCGCCCCAACTGAAATTTTGAATCAATTGAAAGGAATTGAGAAGTGGATATGTTAAAGCAAAGAGACCAAACAGGTATCTAATACTTGCAACAACAATCGCGCCGAGAAACCCGCCAAAGAAGGGCACAGTAATCCGAGAGAGAAACGGGGATGAACTATATCTGTATACAATACATTCCTTACATTCTTTTGACATTATGAACTTTGGAGGTTTAATTGGCTTACGTCTTGGAGTATTTAAAAGACGAGACATTTTATCCTCAATAATATATTAGAAGAATAGTACTTAAAATAATTTAAGATATAATTTCGTTAGCTTTGTAGAGCTAGCACCAAATTCGAGGAGTAGATGATGAGATGCTATCACATTTTAGATTTATAAGAGACCAGATTAAGGATTGGATAGATGATACCTTCGCAAAAAAGTAAACATGTTTGCATTTCAATTGTAGTTTGAATTTAGGTGTTAATGATGATAACCTTATTGGATTATGGTGCTGGAAATGTTAGAAGTATTCGAAATGCTATACGAAGACTGGGCTATAAGGTGAGTGATGTTTCCAGCCCAAATGATATTATCAAGGCTACCAAGCTCATCTTTCCCGGTGTTGGAAGTTTCGGAAGCGCGATGGAGGTACTAAATAAGAAAGGGCTTGTTGAAGCGCTGAGAAACTATATTGATGAAGGAAAGCCTTTTCTAGGTATCTGTCTTGGGTTACAGACTTTGTTTAAAGGTAGCGATGAATCTCCTCAGGTTTCTGGTTTGGGAGTGATAAACGGTTATGTGAGACGCTTTGATGATCAGTCTTTATCAGTTCCTCATATCGGATGGAATGGTATAAAACAGAAGAAAGCTTCACGAGTGTTCTCGGGATATAAGGGAGAAAAACTGTATTTTGTCCATTCTTATTATCCTGTCTTAGAGAGGGATGCGTTTGACTGGATTCTCGCAACAACTGATTATGGAGGAGAATTCGTTAGCAGCGTTCAAAAAGGTAACGTCGTTGCAGTTCAGTTTCACCCTGAAAAGAGTGGGGGCGCTGGATTAAGAATTCTAAAGAACTTTCTTGAATCAGATCGTATGACAGCTGAGGAAATAGAGTATCCTCCGCCCAAAAGAACCAGACTTGCTAAAAGAATCGTTGCTTGCTTGGATGTGAGAACAAATGATGAAGGTGACCTTGTGGTGACAAAGGGAGACCAATATGACGTTAGAGAAAATGGAAGTGTGAGGAATCTTGGAAAACCTGTAGAACTTGCGCAGAGATACTTTGAAGAAGGCGCTGATGAAATATGTTTTCTCAATATTACTGGGTTCAGAGATTTCCCGTTGAAGGATATGCCTATGCTGGAGGTGCTCAAGAGAACGTCAGAGAATGTATTCGTTCCTCTGACCATAGGTGGGGGTATACGAGGTTACGTTGATTCTGATGGTAAAGAATATTCCCCGTTGGATGTCGCATCAGAGTACTTCAGGTCAGGAGCGGATAAGATATCGATTGGAAGCGATGCTGTGTATGATGCTGAACAATTTCTAACTACCGATACAAAGACGGGGGAAAGCGCTATTGAGCAGATCTCTCACGTCTATGGTAGACAAGCTGTCGTCGTATCTATAGATCCTAGAAGAGTCTATGTCAGGTCTCCAGATACCGTGAACCATCATACACTTAGAATAGAGTGTCCTGGTCCCAATGGTGAAGAGTACTGCTGGTATCAATGCACTGTAAAGGGAGGAAGAGAAGGAAGAGACCTTGATGCTTACCAACTAGCTAAAGTTTGCGAAGAACTTGGCGCGGGCGAAGTTTTACTGAATTGTATAGATAGAGACGGAACAAACTTAGGATATGATCTTGAGCTGATAAAAGATATTACCGAGGCCGTTACAATCCCTGTTATCGCTTCAAGCGGAGCAGGAAACGTTCAACATTTTTCTGAGGTATTTACAAAAACCGATGTAGAAGCAGCCCTTGCAGCTGGAATATTCCATAGGAAAGAAGTTTCAATACAAACAGTAAAAAAGCATTTACGAACACGAAACATCGATGTTAGATAGTATTGGAAGTGAGAGACAGCAAAAATATCTTCTTTATTTACTTTCTCTTATATTTTGTTAAGTAGTTGTTAGAAAACGTTTGTCTTGGGATGCTATTTTAACTGCCCTAAGAGCGCTTTTATCTTTATCTTTAATTTCGAGTATAATATCAAAATCAAACGGTTTTGTATCCTCTAAAAATTTTTTAAAATGTTTTGAATCGAGCGATGCAGTATGTTTACCTCGCTTATTATCTACTTGTTGGATGCTATAATCAACCATTAATAAACCATCTTTATCTCGCCACGTGTTACTTACTAATTCAAATGCTTCATTAATGTTCTCTCCTGAGTTGTTAATGGTGTGATGGAAACTGTCGAATAATACTGGAATTCCAGTCTCTTTACTTATGAAAAGACAATTGTGGAGATCATACAATCTATCATCATTTTCGATTATTAACCGTCGTTTTATTTGTTCACTTATTCCATGATACCTTTCCACAAACCGTTTTATACTCTTTTCTTTATTTTTATAAACTCCACCAACATGAAGCTGAATTTTAGAAGAAGCATCTAGACCCATTAAATCCAGTACTTGAGCATGATATTGAAGTTCTTTTATGCTTCTTTCGAAGATTGCATTGTTAGGAGAATTTATGAGAGTAAACTGGTCAGGATGCATAGAGATTCGTATGTTACTTGATTTGATAAAATCACCAATTTTCTGAAATTTTTGTTTAAAATAATCTTGCCAATTAAATTGACAGATGGGATGAGATGCGAATGGAATAAGATCTGAAGTTATTCGGAAAAAGAGCAGATTATGTTCTGCATTAAACCGTAATATTTTATCTAAGCAGTGAAGATTACTCTCAACAGTCTCTATAAAACGTTTCTGTGAGTATGATTTAAGACGAAATGTTCGATTTCCCTTACATTCTAAGGTTAAGTTTATGCAGGGGTAACCAATTCTCATTTCCAAAAATTCCGTTCCTTATCAAAGTCAGCTTTTACCATAAGTTCTTCCGGGTAAGGTTCAAAGAAGGTTTGATACATTAGATAGTCTTTCTCGAATCTAATTTTCCAAGAATTAAGAAGGCTTGTAATAACACTGAGTGGAATTATACCATCTCTATATTTTTGGATAGAATCGAGGAAAAACGCTTTCTCTCTATGAGAAAGACCTTTTTTGAAGTAACCCATTGCATGCATCAGAACATTTATTGTTGAGCGATAACTTGGAGCTCGAGAAAAAGCGTTAAAAAAATGGAGCTGATAACTATTCATTAATTTACTTACAATTTTATTTTCTGGATTTGCAACTATTTTCCCTAGAGAACGTAACTCTTTTTGGTTATATGCCATAAGAAGAAATTTATTTTCAGTATGAAACTGAACAAGCTCTTTAAAGGAACCTGAAGCTTTCATACAACGAAAACGAGCGATAGTGAAAAGTTTTGTTAAAAAATGTTCTCGTATTCTAACGTTCCTTAATCTTCCTTCATCTTCAACTGCTGAATAAGGAAGCTTTTGCGAAATAGTACCACCAAAAAAACCAGCGCCTCTTCCTATTGAAGCAACTTTAGTTAATCCAGGGTAAATCTTTACATCGTTAATACCACATGATGGGGAACGGTTCTTTAGGAGAAATCCATCCACATCGACTAATTCCCTTAGAAATGAATCGGTGAAATTATTCATTTTCTCTGTTAAATCATTTTGAGTTGCAGGTTGTATAAGTCTTAGTTTTCCCTTCATAGAGACAAGACGTACCGGCTTCCGTGGAATTCCTAATCCAATTTCAACTTCAGGACAAATAGGATTGAACTTTACATAGGATCTTAACTTCTTTACAAAATCATCTGAAATAATTAAACCATTATATCTGCAATGTGCAAAACCTAAACATTTGCTGACTACTACACGAGGTTTAACAAATTTTCTCATAAGAAACCCTCCTTTTAATTACAGGTTTAAGATGAGAATAGAGAAATTGAGAATAGCTGCAAAACTGACCCAAAGAATATATGGAATCAACAGAAACCCCGCAATCATAGATAATTTTAAGAATATTCTGATAGTTAATAATATAGTAAACCATAAGGCTATAATTACTATGAGCCCGAAGATGGGAGATCTAAGACCGAAAAAAGCTGGAGACCACAATATGTTTAGAATCAATTGCACAGCAAATAGGGTTAGAGCTTTTTTGATATGCGAATGATCGAAGCCTTTACGCCAAATAAGAAATGCTGCTATACCCATTAGTAAATACAAGATAGTCCACACTGGAGCAAAGAGCCAATTCGGTGGAGAAAAAGCTGGTTTTGTTAAGGTTGCATACCAAGTTGTAATTGAAGGTCCTGTAAAGATTGAACCAATAAGTCCGGCAAGTTGGCATACAAGTATACTAATTATCAGTTTAACAAGATCAATAGATTTCATATATTAACACTTCATACTATATGTGGGCATAGATTAAGTGTATATATTATTTTGGCGATTTAAGGCCTAGAGTCTCAATAACCTCATACAATTCTACTATTACTATAGGTTTTTCCGGCGAAAGGGAGGACCAATCGTCTTCTTTTTTAAAGCCATGAGCAGCAAGAAAGTTATGAGAGAGTCTTTGTTTCCCCTCTTCCGCCATTCTTTCTAGAACTTTCGATCGCATAGAAAGGTCCTTAACAAGTTTTAATGAACCTCGTAGAACAATAAATTTATACTCACTAAGATCGGGTGTGTATTGTTCTATCTCAACGCAAACTCGCTCATCCTTTTCAAGCAGCTTCATCTTCCTACCATAATCTGTAAAATGAAAATAAAGAGATCCATCTACGAAAACGTATTGAAACGGTGCTATATAGGGGTACTTGTCACCTTTGAAAGCGATTCGACATAACATTTGATCTTGAAGTACTTCATTTATCTCCCTGTTATTCATCTTCGGTAATTTCACAATCGTCAAAAAAACACCATCAATACAATAGAATAACTAGCTAACCTTATTAAATTGCTCCAACAATCTTCTTTGATTTCAGAGACTCCTATTGATTACTATCGTAGTTTCACCTATTAACTCACTATCAGTAATTCGACAACAGGAATACCTATACATTATTTTATCCACAAAAATAGATAATAGTGAGTAAACTATTGTCTTAAGTAGTGGTAAGGGAATATGAGCGTTCAACAGTATCTTCAGTCAATTATTGATCGACTACAAAGTACAGCTAGTGTTAAGACGATTTATGGAGAACCTATCGAAGTAAAAGATAAAACTATCATACCTATAGCCAAAGTTGCTTATGGTTTCGGAGCAGGCTCGGGAGCTGGAAAACAGGAAGGACCTGAAGAATCAGGAGGAGGTGGGGGAGGAGGAATCGCCGTTAGACCTAAAGGCGTGTTAGAGATAACTAAAGAAGATACCCGTTTCATCTCCTTCAATGAAACACGAAACTTAGTGATGGCTCTAATCATAGGACTTTTTCTAGGAATACTCTTCGCGAGAAAGAACTCTAAAAAATAAGCAACGTAATTATCCAGAGTACTCTCACAACACATTAATACGTGTAGTAGTAACAATTACCAGAATCCTTCAAAAATATGAACTATGCACACAGATGAATTAGACATTACCATAGACTTAGTTTAGTTTTTCTAAGAACAAGAACACTTAGAGAATATGAGCATATAAGTAGTTAAGGGAGATCTTCAATCAACCATTAGCTTGCTATATAGATGTAAAGGTTTCATATTCGCCAATAGGATTTTAAGTTATCTTTTACTTTCGCTATTACACTCCGTGTTCTCTCAAGTGTTTCATTATTATCATATATTTCTTTAGTAAGTTCTAGTTCTTCACCACTTAAACTTGTAACTAAGGTTAGCCACACCTTTGGTAAAATTTCTGGGTTATACCCGGAACAGATTAAGTCAACGCTTCGATTAGCGCATTCATTTCTGCTGATCTCTCTCACTTTCTCACCAATCATTTTAAAACCTTTTAGGGTTAGACCTAAACTGGTTAGTCCATCTTTAAAATGGGGGTCAGATCCACCATTTCTAAGAATTATCTGCGGCTTGAATGCTTCAGCTAAGGGAAGAATAACTTCATCAAAGATCAGCTCATATGAGGTATCACCTGATCCAGCATCTAACGGAATATTAACGGTAAAACCCTTTCCTCTTCCTGCCCCAATTTCATTGATGAAACCTGTTCCTGGGTAGATTCCGCTCTGATGCAAGTCAATAAACAGGACTCTAGGATCAGAAAAGAAAGCTTCACATGTCCCATTTCCAGCATGCGCATCAGTATCCAAAATCAACATTTTTTCTAAGTGATATTTTTTTAGAGCATGTTTAGCTGCTATAACTACATCATTATAAATACAGAAACCTTCTCCATAATTTGACCGTGCGTGATGTAAACCTCCACCGATACTTACTGCTCTATCCGTTCTTTCTCTCCAAACAGAATCGACAGCAAGAATAGAGTTTTTAACCACCGACCTTGCGGCTTTTTCGATACTCTTTGGGAAATTACCTGTTAGAGGATTTAGATTATCCTGGGAAATAAATTTATGCAAGTTGGATGTGTCTTTACCTGCAGCTGCGCTTTTCAAAACTTGAATATATTCTTTGGTGTGCCACAGCCTCAGCTCTTCATCACTTGCAAATTCATCGTTCCGTACTAATTCAAAGTTTTTATTGTTGCCAAGTTTTTCGTTATATAAATTTAAAAAGGAATTAAACCGGTCACTTCGAAAAGGGTGAGTGACACCGAAATCATAATTCTTCAAAGCATCACTATAAAGTAATGTTGTCGTCATCTTCTCCTCTTACCTCCTCTCTTTATTTTCTATTTTATTTCCTACTCGGTTCAACATTGACATTCATTCAAGTAAAAGGATAATCAACTTAACGTTTAATCTCCCTATTGAGAAGATTTCAGCTTACCAAATATAGAGGATAACTATCTGTTAAGAATTACTCGCTGATACTCCCCAGCTGACGTTGCCCTAAGCCATATATTACAGAGTTTGTTTAAGCATTCTTATGAATTCGTTTAAGGTTGAGTTACTGGAAGTAATTTCAAGAGCACCAAATATCTCAAGTTTTAGATTTAGTAATCCAATAGCTTTTGACTATGAAGCGGGGCAATATTTCTTTATCACAGTGAAAAAAGGTGAGACAATGTTAACTCATCACTTCTCATTTTCGAGTAGCCCTACTGAGAAAGGATACTTTGAATTTACGACTATACTAAGAAATACTCCTTTTAAGAATAGCCTCAGAAAGTTAGAGGTGGGAGATAACGTTTCGATAAAAGCTCCATTTGGAGAATTCATTCTCGATAAAAAAGCTTCGAAGATAAGTATGCTTTCTGGAGGTATTGGAATAGCTCCTTTACGGAGCATCATTAAATATTGTACCGATAAACAATTAGAAATCGACATCATTTTACTTTATGGTAACATCTCAAAACAGCGTATTGTATTTTATGATGATCTTAACACGATACAAAAAGAAAATCCAAAGGTGAAAATAGTATATACCATAGATGAAGCTGATGAAAACTGGAAAGGATATACAGGGTATATCGATGCTAAAATGGTGAAGAATGAAATACCAGACTATAAAGAGAGAATCTTATATACATGTGGACCACCAGCCATGATAAAATCTATAGAAACCCTCCTTCTCAACCTTGGAATACAAAAAAACAAGTTAAAGAAAGAAAATTTTTCAGGATATTAGCATCGATTTGATAGATAGAAAATTACCTACATCTTAGATAGAGCTTACTAGAGATCAGAGCTCCCCCTGTGTGGTTAGAGAGTGTGAGTAAAATACGTAATTATCTAGTTGCATTGATTAACCAATCAAATTGAGCTTCATAAGTTGAAAGATGAAACTACCAGTATGTAGACTACGTTAAAGCCATGTACCACATATTATCTTCTTCATAAAGCACAAGAACTAGATCCTGTTCTCCTTCGGCAACTTCGAAACTTATATATCCTTCAATTGTGGTTCCACCGAATATCTCTTGTGTAAGTTTAGGTTCTACAACATCATGTCGAGGTTCATATATCACGTCTTCTTCGCCAACAACTCCAAACCACCATATGATTATCTCTAGTCTTTCAGTAGGTGGTGTATTCCATTTAGCTCCTAGTTTTACTAGAATAGCTTCTTTACCCAGCTCAGGTTCTGGATTAAGTATACTCATCTCTTTAATTTTATCATAGGCATCACGTTCAACATCAATAATCCAGAATTCCCAGTCTTCAATTACCAGTTTTTCACCGAAAGGAATAGGATTAAGTTTAGATGTTCCCGAGACACTAGCCTCTGGAATAGTCGATGTCTGCTGGATTGTAATGGTTTTATACACCGTAACCTGCTTCTCAATGGTTGAAGTCTGCATATCAGTCCTAGATGAGGGAACTGAGGTGTAACCCGCAATAATTCCGATGACTAATATAATAATGATGATGACAACAACTGTCTCTATAGATATTTGTCTCGGTATTTTAGTCAACTTTTTTCATCTCTTCCGATTACTAGTCAAGTAATTTCAAAGAGAAACAATTCTATTATCACTATTAGCATGTATGCTACCAAACAACTAATTGCTTAAATCTCTTTTAAAGCCTTTCACAAGTATAGGAAATATAAACCGTAGCTAGCTGCAACCTTCTCTCCTACCTCAACTACTTCTGCTACCACTTCGTGACCTTGAATAATAGGTCATGGGATATGCTTCATGTGACCAGACCAAATATGGCGATCAGTTCCACAGATCCCTGCCATTCTCATCTTCGCAATCATCGCATTATCCGCACTATTTTCAGGAAGGAAACTTCTCAAGTTTAATATTACCAGGACTATACGATACCATAGCACGTACTATTTTGGCATATTTTCACACAAAAACACTTGATCGTAAGATTATTTAAGACTTGATACTCTGGGTTATAACCAATCTAGCTGGAGAAAGTAATACCTTACATAATAGGATACTTCATGGTAAACGTTAATCCTAATATAAGAAGTAAAACTGATTATTGAGAAGGATCTAAGAATTTTGATAAGGGTTGAAATATGAATCGAAGAAAGACTGCTATAATTCTAGGGATGGTGGGTGGATTATTAGGTCTTATCTTCACTCCTCTATTTACATTGGTAGGTATGTTATTTGGTGTTGTTACAGGTGAGCTGCAACTTCTTAGGTATTCTGTTGGAATTACTTTACTCTTTATTTTTGGTTTAGTTGGAGTTGCCATTCTCGCTTTCATTCAAGCGAAACCGAAGCTTGGTGGTATGGTTATTTTGATCAGTGGCATTATCGGTCTTTTCTGGACAAGTCGACTAATAATAGTTACAAGAGGTCTTATAGAAGAGGCTTCAAGTTTCCTTGACGTTTTTCCTCTCTTATTAAGTATAATTACTGGTGTTATTTTGTTAGTAATATCTGGAGTACTCATTGTATTAACTGATTCTATTAATTGATAGTCGTATAGGATGTATCAAGGAATGATTTTACTATCTTACTTAAGCTCTATTGATTTATTCATATCTATGCCTTGAATAAACACATTTTAGGAAGATACAAATAATGTTTATATTAATTTAATTTATTGAAAGTTATTATGACTAAAACACGGAAAATCGATAAAATTTTAAAAAGCAAGCCAACTATTGAAGGGGCAGGCGTTCATCTTCAACGAGTTTTTGGATATAATGAAGTTCCTTTATTTGATCCCTTCTTACTCCTCGATGATTTTCATTCCAATAATCCCCAAGATTATATCGCTGGATTTCCGTGGCATCCTCATAGAGGTATAGAAACAGTAACTTACATGATCCATGGTGTAGTTGAACACGGTGATAGCATAGGCAACAAAGGCATTATTAATTCCGGTGATGTCCAGTGGATGACCGCTGGAAACGGTATAATCCACCAAGAAATGCCGCAGGAATACGAAGGATTAATGCAGGGATTCCAGTTGTGGGTAAACCTCCCCTCATCAAACAAAATGATGAACCCGAGATACCGAGGTATAACAAAAGAACAAATACCAGAGATTTCAATTAGTGATGGCGTAAAGATAAAAGTAATTGCTGGCAATTTAAACGGAGCACAGGGACCAGTACATGATCTCGTAGTTGATGTTGAATACCTCGATGTTATGATGTCACCCTACACAAAATTCAATCACTCAACCAAGAGAGGTTATAAAGCGTTTATCTACATTTTTTATGGTGAAGGAACCTTTGATTTCAAAGAAGATGAAATCATTGAATCTGAACATCTGATTCTCTTTGAAGATGGAGAAAAAATAGAAATAAAAACTGTCGACCAGAACCTTCGTTTCCTCATGATTTCCGGTAAACCTATTAGAGAACCAGTAGCTTGGAATGGTCCAATTGTCATGAATACTCAAGAGGAATTAGAAAAAGCATTTGAGGAGTATCGAGAGGGGACCTTTATTAAACATAAATGAAAGCGTAATGAGAATCCTAGATAAGTCATCTTTTTAAGAACTAATTTCTACAGTACTTAAAATATTGTAAGATACATCTTTTAATGAGGAGACTGTAGTTCATCTGGAGAGATTTATGTATGAATGTTATGGATGTTATTAAAACACGTAGAAGTATTAGAAAATATAGTTCAAAACTAATTGAAAAGGAAAAAATCGAAAAGATCTTGGAAGCAGGTAGACTTTCACCATCTGCAGCAAATAGACAACCCTGGCATTTTCTTGTTATTACAGCTAAAGAATTGAAGACGAGGTTAAGTGAAGCGTATAGTAGTGAGTGGTTCGTGTCTGCTCCGGTCATATTAATTGTATGTGCAGATCCTAATGCAGCATGGTGTAGAAGTGATGGAGAAGACTATTGGAAAGTAGATGCTGCTATTGCAATGCAGAGTATGATACTTGAGGCTTGGGAGGGGGGGTTAGGTACCTGTTGGATTGCAGCTTTTAAAGAGGATCCTGTTAAACAAATATTAGAGATTCCCCCGCATATTAGAGTTGTTGCGATGACGCCTTTAGGATATCCAGACGAGGAAAAAGGAGAGGTTACGGATAGAAAACTTAGAAATGAGATTGTTCACTTTGATGGATGGTAGGTAAAATCCTAACTATCAAAATCTAAATATTTACTCTGAAAATCATGCCTGAAATGTTATCATTGTCACAGATAGTGTGCTAGCTAGCTTGTTCTTTGAAATTTAGGGAGATCGAGTTTATACAGTATCGCTTACCTGTTGGTTTAGGACCGTCATCGAAAAGATGACCTAAATGACTTCCGCATTTCTTACATACCACTTCGATTCTTCTCATTCCTAAGCTATAATCAAGCTTGAGCTCTACGGTATCATTTAATACATCAAAAAAACTCGGCCAACCTGTTCCCGAATCATATTTCTTATCTGAATCAAATAGTTTGTTACCACAAGCCCTGCAAAAGTATTCTCCCTTCTTCTTGTTATAATAGTATCTTCCTGTAAAAGGAGGTTCTGTTCCTTTATCTCGTAAAACACTATACTCCCTTGAAGTTAACCTCTTTCTCCATTCTTCTTCAGAAATCATAATATGTTTCCTTCTTGGCTAGCTCGAAGTATATTGTTTAATGTACCTGTCATAATGTTCACGCAAAAACATTTGAACGACTCTTACTGTTTCCAAGTCATATCCATATGTTATAGCAATGTTTTCAGCAGTTAACTCTAACATTTCTTTATAGAAACTTGCCAAAGCCTTATCATTACTATCAGACATGATTGTTATTAACGGATTTACTTTTATAATATATATTTTTTCGATCTTTATCTATTTTTCTTGTTTAATATTACATTCAGGACAAATCATCGCTTCACTTGGAATCGACTTCTTACAATGAATACAACATTTCAGTTTCTTAATTTTCATCAAACCTTTTCCACTAATAAGACCGATGCCTCCCAAGCCTACCATAAATAAACCAACAATAATCCATATAAAAGCAAACCCAATCCAAGTCACTTCATTCCAACCAAAAAAAGGAGGTAGGATACCGATAAAAATACCTATAAAACCTATAACCAAACCAATGTATAGTGATATATTCCCAGTACGTACTATCTTACAGGGGTCCATACTACAAGTTAGATGATGTATCTATTTAATATCTAACTAAAACTAACTCCACATCTATCACAGAACTTTTGTTTGGAAGACCCTGTTTTTCTACCACAATTATCGCAATACTTTACTGGTTGCTGATAATCACTTAATCCTTTCCACACTAACCGTCCTAACATCGCGCTAAAACTTTGCTTCGGTTTCTCTTTACTTCGTAGATTATCTATAGCAAGAATAAGATCATCATCTAATGATATTCGCTTCCTCATATTTTACACCACAATTTAATCTTATGCGAATTACTATACGTAGTATTACCTACTTTTATTAATGATTAATGCATAAATGCTCTTCATTAATGATTAAGTAAATTTATTTAAGGTATATACATTATTTTCATGCACGCAAAAGTAAATTCGAACAATTAACCTCAAAATGTAAGGCTTATTCATTTTATAATTTATTGGAAACCTTGGAATATCCCTTATTCAATAAATAAGAAAGGATTATGATGAAATTTTTAGTTAGTATAAAAAATCTTAGCGTGTGGATCTGTTGCTGTGATAGGAAATCGTTGTTTCCGCTTTTTAATAGTAATAAATCTTCCAATCTTCTTTGGGAATATTAATATGATCCTATGTGTAAATCCTTTTTTAGTGAGCATAGCAGTGATCTCATCTTCATTCGATAGTGAGATTGCTGCTCCGAGCCACCACTTAATCGGCATACTGGTTATTACTTAGAGATACATCGTGATTACGTTTCTTTTAACAAGGAGAATCATGATGATGATGCTGAAGACGAGTTCAACTATCAGGTATGAACCGTTATAGATCGCAGAGTATATCGCGGGATGCACCCCCTCAGGAGCAAACATCGCAAAGAACACAATCCCAGAGATAAAGTGGCACACAAACCTACCGACAACGCCAGCAATAACCCCCACGATCGGATGCCCCTTGAATAATCCCGCCAATCCCAAGGCGCCAAACGCGAGTGGATAGTCAAGTAGGAACTGAGCAGGATGTACGATAAACGGTTGCGGCAACATATCCATAAGTCCAAACACGATCCCTCCTAACACACCTATTTTAAAGCCCCTCCTCAAACCCAACCAGAGAATTGGAACCATACTCACCGCGGTCACCGAGCCGCCTTGAGGCATCCGGAATATCACAATCAGGTTCAAAACATATGCGAGGGTGACGGCAACAATCACCTCAGAAATAATCTTCGTCTTAATCTCCATTCAATCCACCTATAGGGGCAGGTTGAATAGGCTGAAAAAAACCCTTCTCCTTCCTTCGCCAGCATTACCTGGATCAGGTTCCAAGGGTCGATAGCTCATCGCTATCCTCTCAGCCAGGCTCTCCCCAGCTCCCCCACACACCTAATATCACTTTAATTATATATATTCTTAACTAGATTTCAAAAACATAGGGTATTTTTTACTTGCCTGATTCTGCAGTTAAGACAAATGATTTACTCGATAGGTTTGGGATGGGAGTGAAGAAAAAGTATCTAGAAGAGGATACTATTAATATTGACTATGAGCTATCCATCCCAAACAATTAATAATATCAGTATTCCATTAAAATCAATTTTTCAAATAACAAATAGGATAAACAATAATCATTCAAGATGATATAGACTAGATTACGTGTATTTCGTCATTAACTCGACGATTTCCTCAGAGCGATTACTCAAAAAACTAACAACTATTATTTCTTTAATCTAATTTAGACCAACGTGAAATGTAACTATGGAAAATAAAGTAAAAAGGAAATGTTTTATTAAACTTTTTTGAACCGTTCCTTTACCGATCCACAGATTGGACACACATCTGGCACCTCACCCTTAACGGTATATCCACAGGTTTGACATACACTGTAGTCTGCAACTTCCAAATCCTTACCAGATTCGACAGCGTCTAAAGCCTCTTGATATAAACCTTCATGAACCTTCTCAACTTTATTTGCGTAGTCAAATGTCGTCTTCGCGTCGTTTCTATTCTCTGATTCAGCCTCCTTAACGAAATCAGGATACATAATGGTATGCTCATATACTTCTCCGTTTTTTGCAGCCTTTAGATTATCACTTGTTGATCCTACTTCCTTCAGAACCCGTAAATGATTCAACGCATGAACCGTTTCAGCTTCTGATGCTGCCATAAAAAGTTTAGCAACTTGAGGAAAACCATCCTGCTCAGCTTTTATGGAAAACGCTATATATTTCCTATTAGCTTGCGATTCACCAGCAAATGCGGTCTTCAGATTATCATCACTCTTCATAAACAAACTACCTCAATAATTCAATATTGCATTTATTATAACATTGTTAAATATATATTTTATCATAGAATCTAATATCTATCCTAGTAGAAGAGCATACGCTTTCCACAATGTAAACACGGAAGAGAAATACCATTAAAGTAAAAGATATTATAGTAGTTGATGTATTAACTATTTGTGAATAGCTTGAAATTTGAGGTAAATCTAAAAATCATTACTTTATATTCTTTAATACTTTTAATGCTGCCATTGGTAATACAAATCTATCCTACACTCACGGAATCAACGACCAACCAAGTAATTCCAGTTAATTTTCAGCTATCTGTTAATCCTGATAGCAGATTTGCACCGGTAAATGTAGTTGACGGTGTAGGTTTAGCTTCTGTTAAAGTAGATTTCGAATCAGACGCTGAATTATGGGAAATACTTAAATTGGAAATTCTTAACATAACAGATCCGGAACTAGAAGTATCAGAGATTAAAGTTCCAGTCAATCTTGCACTTTCTGATATTCCAGCAGACATAAATATTGATCTTCCCTCTCAACTTATGATGCCTTTACATTTAGAGGGAGACAAGGTCACAGGTTCCTATGAAACTGAAATGAAGGTCACAGGTAATAATGCGCCAGGAGGATTCTACGACGTATGGATGAATGCAATCGTCGAACTACCAGAAATGTCGGTGCCACCTGCTTATCATAAATTTCAGATAAATGTCCAACCACGAGTATCTCGAGTACCAGGTTTCTCCTTTGCTTCCATAATCCTAGGAATACTGCTAGCAGCAATAGTGATTTTAATTACTTACGAAAAAACAGATTTCAGTATTACACTAAATAAGAAGCCAGTTATCAGCACTCAATCATATTAACTAACTAGGGGATATAACAACTAAACTAATAATGAATACTATTAGAAGAATCTTCTAATATTACTGCAAATCCAAATAAGCTAAACTGTTTGTAAACAATAAATTTAAGAAGAAATAATTCGGGAAAATGAAGCTGAACTGTGTTATACTATCTATAACTCGTTGATTAGACTGAAAGAGACTTTAAGGATGTAATTACAGATTTCCTGATTGGTGTTAACTATGCCTGTTCAAGTTAGTAAGAAAGGGATAAGAGTTCTCGGAGTTTCCGAGAGCTTCATTAAAGGTTTCAGCGAAAGATCTGTTCTAGCTGGTATAGTAATGAGGAAAGATATGATCGTCGACGGTTTCTCAGTGTCTTATACTACCGTTGGAGGGAAAGATGCTACTGAAGGAGTTCTGAGACTGTTTAACAGGTTAAATCGATGTGATGTTAACGTAATAATGTTAAACGGTAGCGTGATAAGTTGGTTTAACGTGATTGATTTGAATGCCTTGCATACTGAGCTAGGGGTTCCACTGATCTGTGTAACATATGAGGAATCTGAAGGATTGGACGAGTATTTTAAACGCTACTTTGATGACTGGAAAGAAAGGATTCTGATTCATAGAGGGAATGGAGAGAGAATAAAGATTAGGTTACATACTGGTAGTGAGGTCTTCGTAAATTTCTTAGGGATTGATAAAAAAGATGTGAAGAGAGTCTTAGATGGATTTACTTTTTTTGGTGCTGTCCCTGAACCATTAAAGATGAGTCGTATGCTCGCAAAGGCTCTTTTAGATGCTAAAGTTATAGTAACCTTCTAAATTGATAGTAGACAGTAGTATATCTACATCTACACTTTAATTTTAGCTTGTTAAATCAATTTATGTTATATTAGAAAAGTAGCTACATTAATGAATACCGTATAAGATTTGTAGCATAAGAAAGGTTTCGAATCAATTGGATCGAATAGTTCTGAGGAAACGAGAAAACAAAATGTGAAACTCCAATCTCCTCAAGTTTTTCGATATGCTCTTGTAAATTGTGCACATGCTTTGATACGTGAAATTGTTTAAGTATCTCTTTGGGAATGTGTTGATATTGCTCATTTAAATCCAATTCTTTAGAAGATGATGGGATTTGCTGAAGTATATGAGTTAGGTTAAGTTGTTTCAGTAGAGTCTTTGATGCCCCAGCTATTATTTGTGCTGCTGCTTTCTCAGCTTTTTGGTGAATTTTAGGATCGTACTCTTGATAAATATATGATGGAAAGAAGAGGCCGATCTTGAAGTCTGTCTTCATAGATTGTTTTACATGGAGATTATTGAGTGTGACTTTAACCATTTCCGGAGATGACAAGTTAATTAGGACGCCATCAAACTTGAGAGAAGCTCGGATCATTTTAGGTCCCTGTGCACCAAGCCAAATTTTAGCATGTAAATCTCGTTTGTTTAATTTTTTTTGAAGTACTTTTAAAGATTCAACCATTCTAGAGAGTATGTCTTCATCATATTTTCTTCCTATCTTTTTTAGACTATTTCGGTCCCCAGGGACAAGACAAACATCGAATCGTTGACCATATGTCTCACTTAATGTAATGATCATACTTGCGATATGTTCTGCTGGGAAAATGAGTGGGCTTATTGGTCCTAGCCCTATTCTGATCTTATGAGTATTCTTCGCTAATTGTGCTGCAATTATTGCGGGATAACGCTGACTTGGTAGGTCACCAACCCATACTTGATCAAGTCCCCCTCGTTCAGCTTCAACTCCTTTAAGAGTCATCGTATGTGGGGTTTCGTTTACATTCAAACTTATAGAAAACGCTATTTCATCCATTGAGATGCAACCTCTTCAATTGCTTTTACAGGATCGTGACCATATGGTGGACCGAAAACTATCTCATCCATTCCAGCACTCTTAGCCCAGTCCACCAGTTTATCTACTAGAGTTTCTGATGACCCATATATCAAGAAAGCTTCAGCGAATTCTTTATCGATGAGTTGAATGGCTCGATCCCATCGCTGCACTTGTATTGATTGTCTAATCTGTGCAACTTTCTCAAGATCTAGATGAGAAGATTCTAACATGTTATTAGGTGTATCAGCAGCCACTACAGCTACAACTTTTTTCATATGTTCTACTAGATTCCCATCTTCTTCTCCTAAAATCGTTGGAAGCCATCCAACTATCTTAAATCCTCTACTATTTTGAGCATTTTTAAAGATCTTGGAAGCTTCAGATAGATAAGGCTTCGGTGAACTCAAAATAATGCCATCAGCAATATCTGATGCTAACTGAAGAAGCTTGGGACCTCGAACGCCTAAATAGATGGGTATAGGATACTTACCCCATACTGAATAATCTGTAAGATTATAATGAAGCGTTGATGACGATATCTTGTCTCCACAAAAAAGTTTTCTAAGAGATGTCACTGCGGTACTTATGCTTTCAACTGTACGTTTGATAGGGATGCCTCTCTCCTTAAGTATATTGATGCTTCCTACTCCTAATCCAAGTCGAAAGCGTTCTCCATATAGCTCTGTTAACGTTGTTGACGCTCGGGCTATCGTCGAAAGGTTATGATAGAGGGGGCTGACGATGCCAATACCAGCTTCTATAGTTCTAGAATAGGATAATACCGTGGAGGTGGAAGTGAAGATGTCGTGTGGTCCGCCTATATCATCTCCTAACCATAATCCTTTAAGG
>CAZAXO010000003.1:0-34344 GCA_964489085.1 uncultured Candidatus Bathyarchaeia archaeon | reverse complement strand
CCCCCATGGCTTCCCATAGCAGGAATAATAAAGGGAACACTTCCCGCCTCTTTCAGTGTATTACTAAGGATTTTAAGTATCATTGGAAGCTTGTTTATTCCACGGCTCCCTACGGCAATGGCAATTTGTTGTCTTTTTTTAATATTTGAGAACACTCTTTTTTTGTGTAATTTATCTCGTAATTCACCTTCAATATTTGTAATTCTTGGTCTTTCAAAATATTGTTTAACTTTCACCATGGAGGGAATAGGAGTAGAGTCTAAGAGAGTATCAATCGCATTCAAAACATCATTCCACTACGCTTATCCAATGACTCGACATATGAAATAAGAAGTTATCGATTATCTTTCAATACTAGCTAGCATCACTACAATGTTAGTCTAGGTTTTTTAATAGATTTAGCGGCTAATTCAACGATATCATGTACTTTCATAGTTTTTTTCCTTTCTTTTACTGTATCTTTCAGATTTCTTTTGCAAAATGGACAAGCAGAGGAGAGTATCATTGCTTGAGTTGCAGTAGCTTCTTCTACTCGCTTTTCAGCAATTTGAAGGGAAATATCAGGGTAGGCTCCTCGAACGCCTCCTCCAGCACCACAACAGAATGAGCTCATCTTACTTCGCTCCATTTCAACTAATTCTACTCCTGGTATTCGATTGATCACCTCTCGAGGTGGCTCAAAAATCTCTAAATGTCTGCCAAGATGACATGGATCATGATACACAACTCTTTTCTTCATCGGTATACTGAACTGTAGCTGATCCATTTCTACGAGGTACTCAGAAATATGTTTCAACTCAAAATCTATAGATTCCTTTAAAAGATTCGGATAATCGGTTGAGAATGTTTTGTAGCAGCCAGGACATGAAAATACTATGGTTGACGCTCCACTCGCTTCAATCATCTCTATATTCTTCTCAGCAAGTCTCTTCCCAATTTCTGTATTTCCTGTTCTTAACATAATTGAGCCACAGCAGATCTCCTCAGGAATAACCGTGAAGTCTACATTAGCGCTAGCTAGTAATTGAAATGTTGACTCGGCAATTTCCGGTGATCTTAATGCTGAGGTACAGCCAACAAAATAGATTACTTCAGCTTTTTTCGGTAACTTTTGAGATGTCAACATCCATAGAAGACGCTTTGTCTGCTGCTCAGCGTATGGATTTTTATACTTCGTTATTCTCTGTGCAAATTCAGCGTGAATATCAGGGTAGCAGTTGTTTGCAACAAAATATGTTCGAGTCTCTTGTATCGCGTCAACGGTGTTAACTCCTGGAGGGCACCGCCATTTACAGTAGCCGCATAGCGTACAATTATAGAGTCTCGTCATAAGATACTCGTTAACTCTCAGATCTCCGTCGATTAATGCTTTAATCGTTTGCATCCTGCCTCTTGGACTATTCGACTCGAATCCCATATACTCCTCTACTGGGCAGAGTGCTACACAAAAACCGCATCGCATACATTTCTGTACATCCTCTTTGAATTCTCTAAGTGAAGAGTTTTTCAGAGGTGTATCAGTTTCTTTCAAGAGGATAGGGGCCTCCTTTTCCTTTTCCAGGATTGAGGATCAAGTTTCGGTCAAAGAGTTTCTTTAGTTCTCTCATCCACTTAAGCGCTGTTGGATGCTCCTCCTGTAGATATGGTGCTCGAATTAATCCAATACCATGTTCTGCGGTGATACTTCCTCCAAGTGGAAAGACAATATTATGATAAAGGATATCCAATCCTTTCAAGAACGCACTTCTCTGCTCTTCTATGCGCTCATCATATAGAAAGGTAGGATGCATATTTCCATCCCCAATATGACCGAAATTACCTATTTCAATCCCTTCAACAGCTAATTGGGTAGGAATTTCCTCTATTTTTCTAGCAGCCTCAGGAAGTTTTGATGGGGGAACAGTACAGTCTTCCATAGTCGTTGTTGGCTTAATCCTTGCTAGAGCTGGTAAAGCAGCTTTTCTTGCTGAAATAAATTTCAATCTATACATAGAATCTGTCGTCTTCTCAGAGTGTCTTGGCTTCTCATTTTTACAGATCTTCATACACTTATTAAGACTTTCTGCAACGGCTTCCTCAGCGTCACCACCAATATCTATCATCATAAAATTTCCATCTGGAAAATCTGTTATCCCAGCATATTCAAAAGCGGCCTTCATTGTTTTCTTATTCATAAACTCTATCATCTCTGGAATAATTCTCGCTCGTCGAATTTTCATTGATGACTTCACTAACGCCTCAACAGAATCGTAACTTAAAACACCAGTTGCATAGTACTTTGGTAAAGGCACTATCTTCAAGCAGATCTTTGTAAACACTCCCAGAGATCCTTCAGAACCGACAAATAACCGAGTTAAGTCAAGACCTGAAACAGATTTCAACGTCTTAGAACCAGTATAGATAATTTCTCCACTAGCCAATACTACTTCAAGCCATAAAACAAAAACTCGAGTTGAACCATATTTTATCGCTTTATTTCCCGCAGCATCATTTCCCACCATCCCCCCAATCGTACAAGCCGGACTACTCGCAGGATCTGGTGGAAAGAAAAAACCATATTTCAGCAACTCTTCGTTAAGTGTATCACATACAAGCCCAGGCTCAACAATAACAATCTGATTATCAACGTTAAGAGCAAGTATCTTATTCATACAATACATATCAAGAATAATCCCGCCAATAACTGGTAACGCTGAACCGGCTGCACCAGTTCCAGCACCCCTAGATGTCACAGGAATCCTATTCTCATTAGCTACCTTGAGAATAGCAGCAACCTGTTCTGTGGTAGTTACTCTAACAATCACATCAGCTTTACATTTCAATGGTGAGGAATCTCTCATGTAACATAGGATCTCCTCAGCCCTCGTTGTAACATTTTCAGATCCTACAATACCTTCAAGTTCACTTACTAATCCTTCTGTAACTCGACCATATCGAGGCATTCGATACACCATATAGAGGCCATTATCTTATCCACATATAATTATCAAAACTTGTTAAAAGAACAACCTGTATATAACCAATATTTAGTTTCGTAAGCTATCTCTGGGAAGAAAGAAAATTTCTCATAATAATTAAACTTTTATTGATTTAAAGCCACATCCAATCTACCTTATTTCTCTGTTTTTTATTGAAGTAAATGTAAGATGATTTACGATATTAGTCTACATAGGAACCTATTAGAACGTGGTTTATTCTTCCATTCATTTGCAAGGGTACTTCCACACCTTAATGTCGGGGATATTATTACTTGCTGATTAGTAGTTAACTCATGAAAACCATCAATATTGAAGGTAGCAATAATACATATGAATATGTGAATAATACCCATCAACTTTTATTCATAAAAATATACTATTACCGTTATGGTAAAAATTATTTTTAAGCCGTTTGAGGAAATCATTATTCATGAGATTGTCAAATTAGAAACTGATGAAATGATCGAACGGCAAGCTTTGAATGTTCAAAGAGGCAAAGCTCAACCTTTGTATTGGTCAGATCGAATACTATTCTTTTTTATTGGAATGGAACATACTGAAGACGTTGTTAGTGAACAACTACAAAATAAAGTACATTGGGCTAATATAACTTTCACTGAACTCGATCAATATCAACCAACAATAACATCAAAAGGAAATATTCCAATCACTATCTTTAATGTATCTAATAATAAACTATTGAGTCAAGTAACAAAATGGTTACATAAACTAGAAAAGTCTGATGATCCACCTTTTTAAAAAAATTTAATGTAACTTAGCAAGATTGCTACGATGTCTTTTCGTTAAAAAAAATAATAGAACATGTTCTTCGATCCATTTTTTTAGAGGCACATTTAATTGAATAAGATGGTAGAAGGATGTATGAAACGAAAAAAGTTAACTGTAGATGGTTTCATGGATGCGAAGAAAAAAGGTAGAATGATTACTATGACAACAGCCTATGACTATCCAACAGCAAAATTTGTTGAGGAATCAGGATTAAACGCCGTATTAATTGGCGATTCTGTAGGACCTATAATGCTTGGATATAAAAATACGATACCCGTTACTATGAATGATATGATCCACCATGCAAAAGCTGTTGTAAAAGGAGCCTCAAACCTCTTTACTATAATCGATATGCCTTTCATGTCCTATGAAATGGGTGGAAGAGAAGCCGTTAAAAATGCGTTATATTTGATGAAGACCACTGGAGTAGATGCTGTCAAGATTGAGGGAGGAGTTGAAATAGCGGATATTGCGTGTTCCATCGTTGATGCAGGTGTCCCAGTTATGGGTCATATAGGTTTAACCCCACAAAAAATTTCTAAACTCGGTGGAATCAAAGTACATGGAAAAGACCTTGAAAGAGCTAAAAAACTTGTCTCAGATGCGAAAGCTTTAGAGAAAGCAAATGTTTTCGCGGTAATATTAGAGTTTGTAACTGTTGAGGTTGCGAAAGTAATTACTAATCTCTTATCGATACCCACAATCGGTATTGGAGCAGGTACTTTTTGTGATGGACAAATTTTAGTTATAACAGATATATTAGGGATATCTGATACAACGCCTCCTTTTTCGAAACAATATGCTAATCTAAGGAAGATAATCATAAAAGCATTAAAAAATTTTATAGAAGAAACAAACAATAAAGAATTTCCAAGTAACGAACATACCTTCTATATGCATCAGAAAAATAGTAAAGAATTTCAAAAATATTTTCTCAATGAGCGTAAGCCTATGTAAATCTAATATGTTTATTATAAAGATAAACTTTTTACTTTTATTCTATTATAAATCGTGAAATTATTTGCTAGCATACAAGACAACTATCTAGTCAAGGTGAAAAATCTTCAAATGCCTAAGATTATAGAAGCTCCCGATCTAATACGTTGTGAATACGCTTATAGTAAAGGTTGGCCTCATACTTTTCGTAGAGGAGCAACACTCTGTATGCACTGCGACCAATTAGACTGTATCTTTCAGGCATCTCCAAGGTCTCAGAATCATCAGAACACGATAAGTAGAAAGAAAGTACCTCAAAGTACTCAAGTATCAACACAAAGCTTTTCAACTCAACAAAAGATCAAAAAACTTCCTAAGCAACTGACCATACATGATCTACTTAACACTTTTCCAAGCCAAACTATGCGACTTTACCAGAAAGATATTTTGCGTGAAGCTATTGAAGCATTTCAAACAGGGAAAAAATGCATCATTTTAGCTGCTCCAACAGGATTTGGAAAATCCTATGTGAATACCGCATTCAGCTCACTTATCGATTCTTTCTACACTACACCACAACTTGTACTAATTAACCAAATCATGAAGGATCCACTCTTACAATCAAGATTTGTTGAAATCAAAGGACGCCAAAACTATCGATGTTATCACCACCCTATACGTACAGTAAATATGGGGAAATGCATAACCGACGACTATGCGTGCAAAGAACGATATGATGTCTGTCCTTACTGGATTCAAAAGAAGAAAGCTCTAAATGCTCAAAGCGTATTATCAAGCTTCTCATATCTAATAGCTGAAGGACAATCAGAAGCAACATCCAATACCTACTTAGGAAAAAGAAGTTTACTCATATTAGATGAAGCGCATAATATAGAAAATATATGCTTAAACCATATTTCGATACGTGTATCTCCTTTTACTATTCCATACAGAATCTACCAAAAACTTCTACCTCAACTCCTTACAATAAAAAACGAAAGACAGCTTTTAGAATTTCTCCAAAATCTTGAAGAACAACTAAACCAAATCTTAAGAAAAGCCAAAACAATAACGAAGATTACTGGGCTATCGATTGATCAAGTTGAAGATCTAGAAAAGATTGATCGATATCTTGCAAAATATACTCTCTATAAAAACTCTCATTGTGAATGGGTATGGCAAATCAAAAATAACAATTTAATCCTCCAACCTGTTTTTGCACAGGCATTCATGGATCGCATGATTTGGAAACGTGCTGACCATTACATCATTTCTTCAGCCACTATCCTCAACCCGCGAGAATATGCGAAGTTAACAGGGCTCCTCGATATACTTGCGATCGATGAGATCAGCTATCTCAAAGTTCCTAGTACGTTCCAACCTCAGAATCGTCCAATCATTGATGCGACTGTAGGTCCATTGTCACGACAAGGATGGGATAAAAACAAGTATCGAGCTCTTCAGACAATAGAAGATATACTAAAAAAAGAAACAGGGAATGTAGCTATACACTGTCACAGTTACCTACATCAACAATATATCGTAAAAAATATTTCGGACGATCTAAAATCGCGCCTCATCATCCACACAAATAAGAATCGTGAACAAAAACTGGATGAATGGATGTCTTCTCGTGGAAAAGTGTTTGTCTCTGTCGCTTTTAATGAGGGGCAAGACTGGAAGTATGATATCTGTGATGCTCAAATTCTATTGAAAGTTCCATTCCCAGATTTGGGTGATAAACGAGTTAGAAGACGTTTAGACTTGGGTAACCGTCAATGGTACGAGAATCAAACATTAACAGATGTAATGCAAGCCTATGGTCGAGCGATACGAGCAGAAGATGATCAAGCTCGATTCTATATTATAGACGGCAGCTTCAATCCATTAGTAAAGAAGTGGTGGTATCAACTACCTGACTGGTTTAGAGAAGTGTTACCTCAATCTCTTCTGTCATACCCTGGAACTTAGTTATGACATCATAACTTGAAATCAAGATGCTTAGTGTAATCGCTTAACTATGAGTTACTACTAATTTTCCGTTTTGAATTCTTCTCTTGTTGTTTTTAAAAATATAGTAAATAACCTTTCAAAGTAATTTTTTTTAATGTTGAATCCTTTTCCAATACCCTTGCATTCATTTGTGTAGGTGAAAGTGTATCTATTATTTCTCATGTTAAGTTGGAAAGGATAGAATCTACATATCATAGGTCTTATCTGATAGATGGAACATACTTTATCTTTGAGGAAAACACATTTTGCATCCTTCGTTTTTTTCATCTTGTAGGTATAGGGGTTCCAATTTTCCACCTTCTCAGAAAAGTCGTCTAGTTTCTTTGAATTGTATTTCGCTATTTTTCTAGCTTCTGTCTTTAAAAGTAGAATTGATCTAACATGATCTTTTGTATCTCCACAGCATAATGTGCATTTTATACATCTATACTGAACCTTTCGAGGATAAGTAAACCTCATTTGAGTCACCAATTGGTTATTTATTAGCTGACTAGTTTTCTACAGTTTTAAGTTTCTCACGATACCGTTTCTTGAATTTAGTAACTTTCGGTGAGATAATTACTCTACAGTAAGGTTGATTGGGATTGTTTGTATAATACATTTGGTGATAATCCTCTGCTTTATAGAATATTCTGAATGGTTCAACCTGGGTAACTATAGGTGTGTTCCAAATTTTTTTCGCGTCGATTTCCTTGATAATCTGCTCTGCAATTACTTTTTGTGAATTGTTATGGTAAAATATAATTGAACGATACTGGGAACCTACATCGTCACCTTGACGATTTACTGTAGTTGGCTCATGTATAGTAAAGAAGATTTCTAGGATATCCTTGAATGATATAATTTTTGGGTTAAAAGTGATTTGTATGACTTCTGCATGTCCAGTTGTTCCGGTGCACACTTGCTCGTAAGTTGGATTTGCAACAGTACCACCTGAATATCCTGATTCAACTTTTTCGACACCTCTTAATTGGTTGAAAATAACCTCTATACACCAAAAGCAGCCACCCCCGATCGTAGCTAATTCTTTACGTTTAGGGAAGTCTGTTTTCAATTGTACTCGGCTCACAATCTCATCAAAGATAGTTCATATATACTCTAAAAATATATAGGGCATATAATCTCTTAAATTAAAATATATCTAATCATAAATTCTAGGACCCAGATTCAAATGTTTCCAACACTATCAGCTACAAACTTGGTCAAAGATTCCAATTGCCCAACGATCTTAAAGGTGAATTAAACATCGTCATTATCCCGTTTAAAAGTGAGCATCAAGAATTAGTGGAACAATGGCTTCCTTTTCAGGCAATACTAGTCCAGAATAATCTAACTTTATCGTTTTACGAGTTACCTACACTCAACTCTTCTTATCTATTGATCAGGTGGATGATAAATGGTGGAATGCGTTCTGGAATATCAGATAAAGAAGCATGTGAGAGAACTATTACTCTCTATATTAATAAAAAAGAATTTAAACGACAGTTAAATATTCCCAACGAAGAAGCGATCTATATCGTATTAATCGATACAAATGGGAGAATAATATGGTGTACCAATGACAAATATACTGAAGAAAACTCATTATTTAGAATAAATTTTAGAAACGTATAAAACCGATTCAGGTTAAAAGAGGAGTACGAATAAACAAGCTAGCTATTTTTTTATTAAATTAAAGTTCTAAACTCAGGTAATGTATTGATCAACTCTAAACATTGTTGATAGAACATTGTTTTGTAGACGGATAATTAATATTTCTTCACTCTTAGTGGTCTTGATAGCTGTGTTACTTATCGGCAGTATACTTATGATTCAACAAAAAGAAACACCTGTATCTTCGATTATTATCATGGAAGCTAAAGTAACGAAAATTGATATTCTGATTCTAGAGTCCTTTCCAGTTCAAGTTAATGTTATTGTCCGGGGAGAATTTCCTGACAGTTGTACTGAAATCAATAAGGTAACAATAATCCATGAAGGTGATACCTTTTTCATTTCAATTTCAACGTCTCGACCTTATGATAAATGTGTAGATGGTATTATCCCATTTGAAGAAGTGATACCCCTTAATGTGATTGGATTACCAGCAGGAATCTATACTGTAGACGTAAATGGAGTAATTGGTACATTTGAACTTCAAATTGATAATATCTCACAATAGGTGTTCCAACAAGCTAAAAATCACTTAGCAGCTTTAGGTATGATCCAGAGTATCATAATGACGACTATTAGTTTAATCTTACATAATATTATTCATTTACTTAACTCAATACTCTTATGGTGATAAGATCTATGGGGAAAGGCGCAGCATATTATCTTCGACTAGGAAAACCATTACCATTATCATCTTTAAAAAGCGAATGGTATGATTGGTTTTTAACAGCAGTAGAGAATTACAAGGTACATGAAGGGGCTATAGCCCTTTGGTCGATTGGAGGGGCCGGTTTCATTTTAAAGACATCGCAAGCAACAATTTATATCGATCCTTATTGTGGAGGGTCGATTAGTTCTGGAGGTCGAATACTTCATCGAATGGTTCCTATTCCCTTTAATCCAGACGAAGTGAAAAGTATAGATGCCACAGTTATTACACATGAAGATCTCGATCATCTCAGTGAAGATTTCGTCTTTCCTATTAGTGGTAATACAGAGTCTATCTTTATAGGACCTAAAAGCGTTACGGAACTCTTAAAAAGTTGGAAAATTCCCTCAAATCAAATCCTCACTTTGAAAGAATATCAAAAAAAACAAATTAATAATATTACGATAAAGGCGCTCCCTTCTAAAGATCCCATTCCTAAAACAGCGAATACTTATCTCTTTGAATGTGCGAATATAAGTATCTTTCACTCCGGAGATTCACTTGCCGATTCAATATTTAAAACAATAGGAAAAAAGTATAACATTGAAATTGCGTTAATCAGTATCGGTGTGAATCCACCTGGGGAGAGATGGTATAATACACCAGAGGAAGCGGTGGAGTTCGCTCAATATTTAGGAGCTCGAATACTGATTCCTATACACTGGGATATCTGGGACATTGCATTATGTAATCCACACCTCGTAGAAGAGATCATAAATCGAGTAAAATTAGAGATCACTTGTAAAATACTCCGTATAGGTGAACGATTCGATTATGCATTGGAATAATAGACTAAATCTTTTATTCGGAATAATAAATTTAGTATTAGGTTTGTAGAAGCGATGAATTTAGAAGTCGGATATATGATACCGCAGGAACAATATGATCCTATCACTCTTCTTAATAATGTAGTTTTAGCTGAAAAAGGGGGCTTTCAACGTATTATAAGCAGCGATCATTTTCATCCATGGTCACATACGAACGCAGCAGGAGGATTTGCATGGGTCTGGCTCGCCTCTGCAGCTGAGAGAACGAAACATGTGGTTTTAGGAACAGAAGTTTCCACCCCCACATTTAGATATAATCCAGCTATCGTCGCTCAGGCATTTGCAACCCTTGGTTACATATATCCGAAGCGGATCTTTCTTGGTGTTGGAGTAGGAGAGGCGATGAATGAAGTACCTGTTGGATTTCAATGGCCCCCAGTAAAGGAAAGAGTTGAACGCCTCGAGGAGGCAATTCGAGTCATAAAGATGCTTTGGGAAAAAGCATTTGTGTCCTTCAAAGGAAAATACTACACCTTAAAAAAGGCAAACCTCTACACAAAACCACGGTATCCAGTACCTCTAATTGTCTCTACGTCGGGAGTTAAAGTCGCTGAGATAGCTGGGCGATTAGCCGACGGAATCAACAGTTTTGTGTATAGTAACGATGCTCTTGCTTACTTTAAAAATAGTCTCTTTCCTGCTTTTGAGAAAGGAGCAAAAAGTATGGACAGAGATCCTAGCGCTCTCGTAAAGTCGTTAGAGATAGGCGTCTCGTATGATGAAGATTATGAGAAAGCTTTAGAATCATGTCGATTCTGGGCTGGGACCCTTTTACCCTTTACCTTTAAATATGAAATTTATGACCCACGAGAAATAGATGAAAATGCGGCATTTGTAGGTGATGAGAACCTCGGGGAGACATGGATCATTAGCACAGACATTGAAGAGCATATCAAACGATTACAAAGAATAATCGATATTGGAGTAGATATTCTTTATATTCAAAGTTCAAGTCCAGATGAAAAGAAATTTATCGAGGTCTATGGTAAAGAAGTGCTTCCGCATCTGAAAGAAAAGAAATATTAGTCGACTATCCATACTATTATTCTGAATATAGCAAACGATTAATGATAATATAGGTACAGGCTTCAATGGTTTGTAAAACGATTGAAAACTAATCTTTTATAATCAATTACTCCATTATTTTCACGAGTTCTATGAATATCCTTTTGGGTTCTGATGATGCGGGATATAAACTAAAACAAGAGTTAAAAACTTACTTGAGCAAACTTGGTCACAATGTCCTTGATATAGGATGTAACTCTGAGAATCCAATTGATTATCCAATAGTCGCTACAAAAGCTTGTGAAACGTTTTTGATACATAATTATGATCGTGCAATTTTAGTATGTGGCACAGGAATAGGAATGGCAATATGTGCGAATAAGTTTCCAGGTATTCGAGGTGCAGTCTGCCATGATATCTACTCAGCAGAGAGAGCGAGGAAAAGCAATAATGCACAGGTCTTAGCGTTAGGAGCGAGAGTTATAGGTTTTGAGTTAGCAAAAGCTATTGTAACTGTGTGGCTGGCGAGTGAATTTACGGGAGGTACTTCTGCAAGAAAGATATCAGAAATCGATGAGTTGGATAAGAAGTATCGGAAGAAGTAAGCGAGTTGAATTACAATGAAGAAATTTCTAAATGATCCTTTAACTGCAACTGATGAAATGGTGGAGGGATTCGTAACCGCTCATAGTTATTACGTGAGAAAACTGAAGACTGTGAGAAGTATTGTTCGCAGAGATGCTCCAATAAAGGGTAAAGTGGCGTTGGTGACGGGCGGTGGTTCAGGCCATAAACCTGCTTTCATCGGTTATATTGGAAAAGGAATGTTAGATGCTGTAGCGGTTGGTGAAATATTTACGTCTCCTCCAGCAAATTCTATTTATGAAGCTGCAAAAGAGGTTGATGGAGGTAGAGGCCTTCTTTTTCTACTTGGCAACTATTCTGGAGACGTCATGAACTTTGATATGGCAGCTGAACTAGCTGAAAGTGATGGTTTAGAGGTTGAACAGGTGATCGCTACTGATGATGCTGGCTCAGCTCCACCGGATAGAATCGATGATCGTCGTGGTGTTGTTGGTGAATTCTTAGCATGGAAAACTTGTGGTGCAAGAGCAGAAGAAGGTGCAACCCTTAAAGAAGTGAAGGAGGTAGCAGTGAAAGTGAATAAGTGGACGCGTACTATTGGTGTGGCTCACTCTCCATGCACAGTCCCTACATTAGGGAAACCAACGTTCACCTTAAAGGATGATGAAATAGAGTTTGGTGTTGGTCATCATGGTGAGTTAGGTGTTAAACGAATGAAAATGAAGACAGCAAATGAAATCACTGAAGATTTGATGGAAATACTCCTAACTGATCTCCCCTTCAAGAGAGGAGATGAGGTGGTTGCCCTCATTAACGGTCTTGGAGCAACGCCACAACTCGAGCTCTACATTGTGTTTAAGAAAGTAGCGGAAATGCTAAACAGTGGAGAGATAGGTATTTATCGGTCTTTTATAGGGGAATACTTTTCCGCACTTGAGATGGCAGGCTTTTCTATTACGCTAATGAAGATGGATAATGAATTAAAGCGACTTATTGATACGCCGGCAGATACGCCATGTTACGTTCAACGATTAAAAAGGAATAGATGACGTGGGTACTTTGAATGAAACTATAACAGCTGAAGATATGCGTGAAATTCTTAAACGAATGGCAGACATGATTGAGGAGAATAAAGATTATCTTTCTGAACTTGATGCTGCGTTGGGGGATGGTGATCATGGAGTGTCAATGGCTAAAAGCTTTCAGGCAGTGAGGATTGAAGTCGAGAAACTTGGTATTGAAGATGTGGGTTTAATTCTACAGGGTGCTGCAACGATCCTAATTTCGGCTGTGGGTGGAGCTGTAGGCCCGCTCTTTGGTACGGCATTTCTTAGGGCGTCTCAAGAAGTTATTGGGAAAAAAGAAATAAATCTTAGTGACCTCGTTGCTATGTTTCAAGCTGCCGAGATTGGAGTAAAAGAACGAGGCAAATCGAAACTTGGTGATAAAACAATGTTGGATGCGATACATCCTGCTACTCAGATCCTAAAAGAAGCTTCAGCGAATGGTGACCATCTGTTAACAGCCGTTGAAAAAAGTGTTCACAGCGCTAGAGAAGGTATGAAGTCAACTATTCCTCTCCTCTCAAAAATAGGGCGTTCAAGTAGACTTGGTGAACGCTCTATCGGTCATCAAGATCCTGGAGCCACTTCATGCTATCTTCTTCTACAATCGTTTTACAATACTCTAAAAGAGTTGCATAAAAAATATTCGTGAAACAGCTTAGCTTCTCAAAATAGTCAGTAGAGGATCTAATAGTTTTTCGTTACAGGCAAGAAGATCTTTACTATTAAAATTCCATTCTTTTCCATTCAGGTCAACGACAAGGCCGGATGCTTCTCTAACCATCAGAACACCTGCAGCCACATCCCATGGGTTGACACCAGGCATAATGAAGGCATCGATTTTTCCTGCTGCGACGAGGGCTAGTTCAAAAGAAGCAGAGCCGAGTTGACGAAATGACTTACAGCGTGGTTTAAGAAGTGAAAAGAATGAAGTAATAACCTCTATATTTGCATCATCATTACCATGACAGAAAACAATAAATGCATCTGAGAGAGTGCTTGTTATACTCACAGTCCTTTTCTCTTCATTAACTTGAAAACCCTGTCCTTTCTCAACACTGAAGAGTTGGCGGAGAATTGGGTGATAGGTAGTCCCCAACACGATCTCTCCATCATAGGTTAAACCAATGGAAGTTGTAAAGACCGGATTCCCAAGAAAGAAGTTTGTTGTTCCATCGAGAGGATCGATGATCCAACAAAAATTTTTAAAAATCTTCTCTCCTCCAGCTTCTTCACTAAGGATCATATCATCTGGAAAACTATTTTTAATCGCATTGATGACTATTGATTCTGCTTCAATATCAACTTCCGTCACAATCTCATGTTTCGATTTTTCTTTCATTTCGATTCGTGACATAGACATAAACTTTGAAGCTATCAGATCTCCTGCCTTTATAATAACCTCAAACAGCATCTTCTTTCTTGAAGCTACGTTGATTGTTTTCATCTTTATGTTCCTCCATCAGTCATGGATGTTAAGGATATAATTGTCTTGAATTATATTACGATATCTCTTCTCAAAATCATACCTTTTTTATCAAAAGAAATGAGTATAAGGTAGTATAGCTGCCAGTTGGTATGCTTTATTTAGCGCGGACCCCTAATCTATTATAGCTAGATGTTAAGATTCAAAACATATCAGTAATAAATAGCTGTTATTTGGTATCCCCAGGTTATCATTCGATATTGTAGAGTATAACCCTTTAATAGAACCGTTAACCTTATTCAATGAAGCCTTTCGTCTTAACCATTAAATCCATATTTTCACAAACCTATTGTCATTATTTGTTTATCTCAAAACAGAAAATAGCATGCGTAACAAGAGAATATCGACTATGAGAGTAGGGAATTTCATTTATTCAGTTGTATGCTCCTCATATAACTTACTGAGTTGAGCCTCTAATTGCCCGATATCATTCGTTAACTGTTGAATCTGATCTAGTTTCGATTCAATATTCTTACTCCACCAGGTCTGATGTTCAGGCAGTAAATCACTTGAAGTAAGCTTCTGTGAGAGTAAAGCATTGTAATCATCTTCAGCCTCATCATAGAGATTGTCTGCTTCTATATAGGAGCCCTCATCGACAAGATCAACAACTGTAAGATATTCCTCGATGACCTCTTCGGCATCTTTTCTATTAGCATCTATTCTTGTTAAATAGTTGAACTTAATTAGTTTTGATGCTTCATCTGCATACTCTTGTACTTTCACGTTGTCATCTGAGGCTTTTTGAAAGCTTCTCTGTGCTGCTAGGTAATCCTCGTCCTCAAAAGCCTCTGCACCATCTTCCAAGTTCTCCTCCATCTGGGCTTGTGCAATCATACCTTCCAGAAATGCATCAGAGAACTGATAATAAAGGTTTAATTCGTCAAGAAGCTCTTCGGTGACATCTGCACGCTCACCATCCTTCTCTATTATCGTTGTTTTAAGCATTATATACTCGTCAATCCAATCTGGAAGGGGTATATCCTCTAACTTACGTAATGAAGCTGCTATGCTCTCATGATCTGCTCGGATGGCATCAAGCTCATCCCTCATATCGGCGATATCATTTCTTGCGATCTTTGAGTACTCAAGTTCCCGCTTATAGCCTGAAATATCGTCAGGAATGTCTCTAACATTTAGCAGTTGAAGCGTTATCTGTATTTCTTTCCAAGAACTACTGATATCCACCGTCTTAGCATTGATGTCTTTGATTATAGTTAAAGCCTCATCAACTTGGTAGGCAACCTCACTTCGTCTCTGACGTGCTCTAATAACCATTAATCCAACAATAACTATGACTATTAATACAATTCCAATTACAACATACTTAGATTTACTCATCAGCATTATCCCCTATGATAAATATATCAATAATGCATCTTTACGTTATTTACTATAAAAATCTAGCTGCTTCGATTAAAAACTTTGTGTATTGTATCGAGAATTAGTCCTATATACTTAGCTAGCTTGTTCAAACCTAATATTGGTGGACCGGACGGGATACGCAACATATTTACAGCTAAAATATGGTACAAAATTAATGAAGCTATCACGCATTTCAAATTGTCTGCATTTAAGTGTTAAGATCAACTCTCCCACTCTAATTACTTATCCATTGAAAGGCCTATAACGCATACTTACGAAAAAAATAAATAATTTTTATGAAAATTAATACATATTAAACGTTTAATTTAATTGTAAAAGCACGAGCGCAGTGTGGCGTTTCCTTTTTTGAGGATTTCGATTGTCCTTGCACGCACCATTGGTGATTATTATTTTTTAAACAGAATTGAGAAAAAAAATAAATTAGTCCAGGGTTTTGGAAAGAATTAGAGATTCTTGACTAAAAGAAGATTTAACAAGGACATTAAAGAAAGCTGAAACAAGGAAAAAATATTCTATTTATGAGTATGAGATGCAGTAATTATGATAAATCTTTTTTTGTTCATTGCTCTTGTATTCTTTTTTACTTTTATAGTTGGAAGATTAATAGAAAGAATAAAAATTCCCTGGATTTTTGCTGCTTTAATTTTAGGTTTTTTACTTGCAATATACAATCCTTTTACTTCTGTTACTTCTTCACCAGAAGTCATCTTTTTAGCCCAACTTGGGATGTATTTCTTGCTTTTTATCATAGGTTTTGAAATTGATTTGAATAAATTGAAAAAACAGGGAAAGTTCATCTTCAAAGCAACTTTTTTCATAATTTTATTTGAAGGTTTTTTTGGGACTCTTTTAGTTCATTTTGTTTTTGGGTATGGCTTGTTTATCTCTTTTGTTGTAGCGCTCTCTTTTGCTACAGTTGGCGAGGCGATTCTCATTCCTATTCTGGATGAATTTAAGTTAGTTAATTCAAAATTAGGACAGAGCATAATAGGGATAGGAACCTTGGATGATATTATAGAAATTTTCACTTTAATAGTGTTAATGATTCTAATCTGCACTAGCTGTTCTGTGCATCATTTAAACATAGTTTTTACTTTAATTTCTCTTTTTATTTTGTTTGGCTTAGCTTTTGGATTAACAAAATTCAGGGAAGAAGGAAACAAATTTGCTTTTCTGGGCATTGAAAACTTGTTTATTTTTACACTCTTTATTTTATTTTTATTCTTGGGAATCGGAGAATACACGTACGCCACCGCAATCGCCGCTTTACTTTCCGGAGTTGCTTTGAAAACATTTTTACCCGAAAAGAGGCTTAAAACAATTGAAAGTGAAGTAAAAACCGTGTGTTACGGATTTTTTGCACCAATGTTTTTCTTGTGGATTGGGACGACAATGAACATAAGCTATCTTGTTTCCTACCCTTTCTTTATTCTTTTAATTGTTGGAGTATCTGCGGGTGTAAAAATCTTAGGAAGCTGGATTATAAGTAGAAATGAGCTTAGAAGAAGAGAATCAATTTTGCTAGGCATTGGACTTTCAATAAGATTTAGCACGAGTTTAATTATTGTAAAAATATTATTTGAAAATTCTTTAATCGATATTGATTTATATTCGATTATAATAGCCTCCAGCATCATATTCACAGTTATAGTTCCAGTTTTATTTTCAAATTTGCTTGATAGATGGAAATTAGGTAAAACTCATCAATGAGGAATTAAGATGCCAGGTGAATTTGGATTAACAAACAAAGAAGCAAGAAAAAGGCTGGAAAAATATGGAAGAAATGAAATAGAGAGAGTCTATAAGATAAGTCCAATAAAGATATTTATATCTCAATTTACCTCTCCATTGATTTTAATTCTGATTGTGGTAGCTATAATCTCGTGGGCAATTGGTTTCCTTCCAGAACAGGAAGTCAATATTATCGATACAATTTTAATTTTATTGATAGTTTTTGCATCTGGAATTTCTGGCTTCCTTCAGGAATATAAATCTGAAAAAACAATAGAAGCTCTTCAAAAAATTGCTGTCCCTAAAACAAAAGTTGTCAGGGATGAGAAAGAAAAGGAGATAAAGGTAACAGAAATTGTTTCTGGAGATTTAATTTTGCTTGAATCTGGAGATATGGTTCCTGCAGATGCTAAACTAATTGAATGTTTTAGTCTCAAAATTGATGAATCTATTTTAACAGGAGAGTCTAAGTCCGTCGAGAAAAAGGTATCTGATGAAATTTTTATGAATACTTTCGTTACTATTGGTAATGCGAAAGCTTTAGTTACAAAGACAGGGATGCAAACAAAAGTTGGAAGTATGGCAGAAAAGCTTCAAACAATGGGAGAAGAAAAAACACCGTTTCAGGTTGAAATAGCTAAATTCAGCAAGAAGATTTCTTTCGCGATAATAAGTATAATAGCAATAGTAATGTTTGTCAGTCTTTTAAAATATAGTTTATATCTTTCATTTCTAACAGCCATTTCTTTAGCTGTTGCAGCAATACCAGAGGGCTTGCCAGCAGTTGTAGTACTAACTCTTGCTGTTGCAGCAAAGGTGATGTCAAAGAAGAATGCATTGATAAGAAGATTAGCTGTAACCGAGTCAGCAGGGGCTGTAGACATTGTTTGCACAGATAAAACAGGAACTTTAACAAAAAATGAAATGACAGTAACCAGATTCTTTTTCAGCAATAATGTTTTTGACGTTTCTAAAATTGATAGGACAAGTATTGCCAAGATGGATCATCTTCTTGTTTGTGGGGCATTATGCAACAACTCTAATATAGGATATGATGAAGAAGGAAATAGAAAATATTTTGGGGATCAAACAGAAGTTGCCTTAAGAAAAATTTCAGACAAATCTGGATTTGTAAAAGAAAATTTGGAAAAAGAATATAAAAGAATAAATGAAATTTCTTTTACATCTAAAAGAAAAATGATGAGTGTTGTTTATAAAAATGACAATTTAAATAAGTATTTTGTATATTCAAAAGGAGCCCCTGAAGTTCTGATAGAAAACTGCAATAGGATTTATCATGACGAAAAAACTATAGGATTCAGCAAAGCAGCAAAGAAAAGAATTTTAAAACAGAATAGAGAGTTTGCTTCTCACGCTCTAAGGGTTTTAGGTTTTGCTTTCAAAGATACAAAAAATCCTAACAAAAATATCGAAAGGAATTTAGTTTGGTTAGGTTTACAAGCAATGATAGACCCTCCTAGACCAAAAGTTGGACAGGCTTTGACTGATTGTAGTACAGCTGGGATAAGAGTTATTATGCTAACGGGTGATAATCCTTCAACTGCTAAGGCCATAGCAAGTGAGATAGGTTTAAAAAGTGAAGTTCTAGAAGGCAACTATTTAGAAGAACTTAGTGATGAAGAGCTTGAAGAGAAATTAAATTCAAGAGTAAATATTTTTGCACGAATTTCTCCATTTCATAAGTTACGCATCCTCGAGATTTTAAAGAAGGATAATAGGGTAGCAATGACAGGAGATGGTGTTAATGATGCTTTAGCCTTAAAAAAAGCAGATGTTGGATTAGCTATGGGAATTAGAGGAACCGGGGTAGCTAAAGAAGCTAGTGATGTAATCTTACTTGATGACAATTTTGCAACAATAACAACTACAATAAAAGAAGGACGAAGAATTTTTGATAACATAAGAAAATTTGTTAACTATCTCTTTGTATGCAATTTTGCAGAAGTAGGAGTATTGTTTTTAGCTACTTTATTTTTAACACTCAAAGAGCCTATACTCCTACCTGTACACTTGTTATGGATTAATTTACTAACAGATGGCTTGCCTGCTCTTGCTTTAGGCGTTGATCCTGCAAGACCAGACATTATGCGTCGACCCCCAAGAAAAAAAGGAGAGCCAATAATCAATAAACAATTAGGCTGGCTAATCGGAACAATTGGTATTAAAAAGACGATTGTTTTATTTGCTACATTCTTCTTTGTTTTACCTTTAGGTATAGAAGCAGCTAGGAGTACTTTATTTACAGGATTCATTCTTTATGAATTTGTCAGAATTGCTAGTATACGATATCAAGAAAAACTAAGCTGGTTTTCAAATAAATGGCTTCTTATTGCTTTAATTGGCTCAGTTTTATTACAATTAACAATTATCTATACGCCTTTGAGTGAATTCTTTCATATAGTACCTTTGGGTTTATATGAGTGGATTATTCTTCTAGTTGGAATAATTGTGGGTTATATTACAGCTATAATAATAACAAAAGTGGTAATAAAATTAGTAAAAAATTAGAAGCCGCAGCTAGCTAACTTCAAGCTTGCATTTCAAGTAAAAATTTATAAATAGTATTTTGACCAATAGTTTCCGTATTTAGTTCTATTTTTTGAACTTCAGCATTTCCGTAATAATTTTGACCTACGTTATCTTCACAAGAGAATTCTTTAATATCACCTACTTTAATTTTCCTTAACTTTTGATGAAGTCTTTTTCCTTTTTCTTCAATATCTTTTCCATCGATGTGCAGATGACCATCACTTGAGTGATACACATAATTGAGTGCTGATGAATCTATTTTTATTTCTCCGATTATTGCATACATCTTCTTCAAGTTATATGGTATAATTGTTGTAGACTATAAAATTTATCAATATATTGCTTCTTTTTATAACATTTTCCGTTCGTTACCCTGTTATCTATGAAATCGTATATCACTATGATCTAGAACTTTTGCAGCGTGAACCTTGATAATATCTGTTATTAAAAACATAATGAGAGCATACGCCCAGACGAAAAAGGCTAATCTCCACCCCATAGCAGGTAGCAGAAATCCATAGACAGTAATTAACGTGGCAATCAACTGCGTTACTATCACCGCTACTAATAGAGGCGTTGAAGGTTTAATCGACCAGAAATGATTCTTTGTTCGCGCAACAAAGACTGTTAAATGGCCCGCGACAGAAAGCTTCAGATAGATGAATGACTGGAGAACCTCACGATTCAGATGAAAGATCTCCTGCCCAACATAGAGAATCCCAAAGGATGAGAAAACTCCGATAACTCCCAGTACTGTAGCGAGCCCCAGTAATGACACCATACTCCATTTATCCGGTTTATCTGAATACTTAACAGTATCATAGGCAATCGTCATAATAGGAGCATCATTCAATAATGCTAGTAAAACAATCATAAGAGCAGTAACAGGATAAAATCGAAAAACGATAATCGATACAGTGATAAACAATAATACCCTAATCGTCTCAGCAATACGATAAATGGAGTAATTGGTCATTCTCTGGAATATTTTGCGACTCTCCTTAAGAGCATCAATGATGACGCAGAGTCCAGGCTTAGTGAGAACGATGTCAGCAGCAGATTTCGCAGCGTCGGTGGCACCTTCAACTGCTATCCCCGCATCAGCCTTCTTCAAAGCTGGCGCATCATTAACTCCATCCCCCGTCATGCCAACGATATGACCTTTCCCTTGGAGCAGCTCGACAATATGATATTTATGCTCAGGAAAGACTTGAGCAAAGCCGTCTGCTTCTTCAACGATAGTCTGAGCTTCCCTATCAGATTTATCGATAAAAGAATCTGCAAGCATAATATTTGAACCCAGATTCACTTGAGATGAGATTTCTCGGGCAATAGCAGCGTGGTCACCGGTCACCATTTTCACCTTCACCCCCATAGATTGTGCTGTTGTAATGGTTTCCGCTGAGTCTTCACGTGGAGGATCGTAGAGAGGGATGAGGCCGACATATCTCCAGTTCCCCGCTCTATCCGTCTTTGCCACACCGAGAGCACGGTACCCCTTAGAGGCGAAAGCCTCCACTCCCTCCTCTACACGTGTATTGAGAGCATGAGTATCAGCGACAAGTGATAGAATAGCCTGAGGGGCACCCTTCGCTACTGTAAATATCTTATCGTTAGCATCTTTAACAGTGGCTTCTGTACGTTTTACAATGGGATCAAACGGCTTAAACATAACAGTCTTGTACTGACCTAACATCGCGACGATGGATTCACAGGTTTTAGCCTTTGCGATAATAGCCTCATCGATGGGATCTGGGTCTTCTTCTTTCGATGCGAGTGTAGCCATCAACAGCACATCGTTATCGGTGAATCCTTCGAAGGCATTCACCTGAGCTATCGTTAGAGCGTTTTTGGTAATAGTGCCTGTCTTATCTGAACAGAGGATATCTATACTGGCCATTTCCTCAATGGCAGCCAGTTTACTGACAATAGCTTCCTTTTTAGCTAATGCTGTTGCTCCGATAGCCATGGTAACCGATAATACCGCTGGCAACGCTACTGGAATTGATGCGACAGTTAAAACGAGTGCGAACCGGAGGATATCGAGCAGATTCTCAGACCGATACAATCCAACCAAAAAAATAACGGTGACTAAGGCTGCTGCAAGACCTATTAAATAGTCACCTATTTTAATTATCGCTTTTTGTAGGTGGCTCCGTGTTTCAGCCTCTTCCACTAGCTTAACAGTTTTACCGAAGTAGCTGTTCATCCCCGTCGCGACGACAAGTCCATTCATTTCTCCTTGCCGAGCTATCGAACTAGAGTAGGCTATATCGGATACATGCTTTTCCACCGGTAGAGATTCACCGGTTAACGCGGATTCATCCACCAATAGATAATCTTCACTTACGAGTTTAACATCAGCAGGGATAATATTGCCCAGACGTATACGTACTATATCTCCGGGGACAAGTTCTCTAGCAGGCACTTCACTCCACTCGCCGTTACGAAGTACTCGCGTTGCGAGGGCGAGTTTCTGTTTTAAAAGTTCAATGGCGTTATCCGCCTTTTTCTCCTGCCAGAAACCAACCACAGCATTTAACATTAATAAAGCAGATATTATCCAAAAATCTTCCCAATGATGGATTATAACTGAGAGAATAAGGGCGGTCTCGATCATCCATGGAATTGGTCCCCAGAAATACTTTAGAAATTTAATGATCGGATTAATTTTTTTTTCAGCTATTTCATTATACCCGTACTGTTGCAGCCTCATATCGACATCCGAAGTAGAGAGTCCTTTCTCACTTGATGAAAGCTTCTGCAACAGCTCACTAATAGGGGCCTTTTTCGCCTCTTCCATGCTAATAATACTCTGAGCCAAATTATCTCCTTCTCATCTGATAACTTTTATCAGTTTACTTTACCCCATCTTACATTCCAAGTAATTTGAGCCAATATGGAGAGATCCTAAAATGCTTAATTTCCTATAGTCATCTCCAGCTTATTTTTCATCTTGTCGATTCTATTGCGGATATCTATAACGCCAAATATGGCTACTCAAAGAGGTTTGGGCTTTGGTTTTATACGAATTAATAGCATAATTATGACAGCTATTATCACAACTACTGCTATGATCCCTATTGATGTATATTCAATCATGGAGGTTGAGGAGATTTCAGGTTCAATACTGAGATAGAATATGTCTTGGACTTGGAATAGTATGGTTTCATTCACTATACAAGTAGCTACTATCTCTAAATCATACTTTCCTAATTGGGCGGAATCTTCAGTGATGATATATATCCTAGATTCGCCTGAGCCGACTACCCTGTATTCTTCTTGGTTAACCTGCATCAGTAATGGGGTTGGATCGAAGCGTACCTGTACGCCATCTGGAACATCACTACATGAAAGAGAAACAGGGACAGCTATCTCGGGGCTCGTGGCTTGAAAGGCAGGCCATATTTCAGAGTCAGCAGAAAATGAGACCTTAACTGTAGCCACCTCTATACCGTCGAGTATCCCTGTTGGTATCGATTCAAGCTTTGGAGAAATGAATAGATGGACATCCATTGGAATTTCATACGGGACGACAGGAAAACTTGGTATTAATATCATAAAGAATACCATGAAAAGAGTCAACAAGGATAAAGATTTACTTTCAGTTTTGCTAAGACTTCTCAACGAAAATTTCTCCCCATTTTTCAGTCAAGTACTCATTTCAACATTGACCTATAAACTTTTAGAAGCGTCTCTCGAGCACTGAATTATGCCAACAATCCGATACTAAGCTGTCGTTGAAACATTTAGCTAGCTTTATCAAAAGGTCTAACAGCCATGAAGTGACTAAGAAAGTTATGCAATACTTTTTTTTAGTTAGCTAGCATAATGTAGATTAGGTTAACGTTTCCAAAGGTTTAAGTTACATAACCAGCTTTTATAATCGTACATTTAACTAGGGGATAAGAAATATATGTCGTGTTAAACATGGCTAATACACTACATGTCGAAAAACCTTGGGGTTTTTTCGACCAGTTCACCTTTAACGAAATCTCAACGGTTAAAATAATTACGGTAAAGCCTAACCAGCAGCTGAGTCTTCAATCACATCAACAACGTGATGAAATGTGGGTTACACTAGATAAAGGATTAATCGGAGACATCGCTGATAACAAAATAGGTCTCACATGTTACCAGCAGATATTTATCTCTAAAAGAACTAAGCACAGATTGATAAACAACTCTGATCATGATGCAAGAGTACTGGAGATATCATTCGGTCATTTCGATGAAAGCGATATTATTCGTTATGAAGACAAATATGGAAGAGTATAGTTACAAACTCAATTACTATAATAATTTCATTTAACTAGCTAGCTAAGGAGTAATTTACTTGGAAATATTTAGAGCATATGATATCAGAGGAATTTATGAGACGGAACTGTCTCCTAGGATAAGCTATACTATTGGACTTGCATTCGCAAGATTCATTGGGGAGAATACAACGTTATCTGTGGCTAGAGACGTTAGGTTGAGCAGCCCGGTTCTGGAACATATGTTTAAGGCTGGAATACTTGCGTCAGGATGCGATATAGTATCGTTAGGTGTGCAACCTACACCATTACTTTACTTTTCGATAGCACATCTTGACCTGGATGGAGGAGGTATGATAACTGCTTCACATAATCCTCCTGAATATAATGGAATCAAGTTATGTAGGGAAAAAGGATTCTCTCTTATGTATAAGTCAGGGATCGAAGATATAAAGAGTCAAGTCTCAGAAGACAACCTGAAATCAAAATCTTGGAGCTGTCTGGGAAAGGAGAGAATAATAGAAATCAAACCAATATACGAAGAGTACCTTCATGAAAGATTCAATTTCGGTAGGGAGATTCGTGTCGTGATTGATGCGGGTAACGGAACATGCGGATTTGTTGGAGAAATGTTAAGACGGAAGGGTTGTAAAGTTGATGTGCTTTTCGCTGAACCGGATGGTCGATTTCCTAATCATATCCCTAACCCTTTGAAGGAGGAAACATTAAAAACTTTGAAGAAGCGAGTCATAGACTTTAAAGCGGATCTTGGACTTGCATTCGATGGAGATGGAGATCGAGTTGGATTCGTTGATGAAAAAGGATTCATTGTGAATGCTGATAAAGCCATGATGATATTTGCAGAAGATCTGATAAAACGTGGAGGAGAACAAAAGATACTTTTCGATGTTGCAACATCACAAGCGGTTCCAGAATATATTCGAGCGTTGAATGGAATACCTTTGATGACTCGAGTCGGTCACTCATATGTTATGGAAGCCCTGCATAATGAAAAAGGGGCAATGGCTGCTGAGATCAGTGGACATTATTATTTTACAGATGACTATTACGGCTTTGATGACGGTATATTTGCAGCTTATAGAATAATAGACATCCTTTCACAAAGTGGATTAAAGTTATCAGAGATTGTTCAGAACCTTCCAGGGTATATTTCAACCCCAGAAGAAAGACGGAAATGTTCTGACGAAAAAAAGTTTGAGGTTATAAGAAGAATAAAGGAGCAGCTTGTACTAGCTGACCATAAGTTGATAACTATAGATGGAATTCGACTTGAGTTAGAAGATGCTTGGGCATTAATACGAGCTTCAAATACAGAACCCGCTATCGTGTTAAGATTTGAAGGTAAAACATCAGAACAATTGAAAAAAGTTAAGGAAATTGTAGAGAAAGCGTATAGCCAAGCTCTGAAAGAGATCTGAATTATTAGGCTTTATTCTTTTTCTTTAAAAGCCTGTTTACATTCTATCGACACTTAATAATCACTATACTAAATTAAATAAGATTGCTAAATATAAGTAGTAGATGTGATTTCTTGTCAGATTTAGTCACTATTGAACATGTCTTAATGGATGCTCGAATCTTCGTTGACGAATTTCCGAAAGCGGATGAAGAGGCGAAAACTGACAAGCTAACTTTTGGAGGAGGATCTACTGCTAACTAGCTTTTGGCGCCTCACGACTTAGTAAAATCAGATTTCATCGGAGCAATTGGTTTTGATGCGTAAGGAAGAGTTCTATTAAAAGAACGTAAACATGAGGGAGTTGATGTAACCTATGTTAATGTCGATACGACAACCAATTCAGGGTTAAGTTTCATAGCTCTTAAAAAAAGGACAAGTACTGATCTTTGGAGCTAGCTAACTAAAACGATCACCTTCTCTCTGGAACTAATTATCATGAGTTCTGCCAAGACGATATTTAACTAACTTCTTTTTTATTTGTTTTCTAGTCATTACTATAAATACACCTAATCCAACAAGAAACCAAAGAGCTGAAGCGATCTTTGCATTTCTGCTTAAATAATACATTAAAAAAATGCAACTTAGTGCTCCACTAATCGGAACAATTGGATATAACGGCACTTTGAAGAATCGCTTAGCTGTGGGTTCACTTCTTCGTAGTTTAAGCAAAGAAAGATGAACAAACATGTAGGTGAAGAGGCTTCCGAAATTCACAATCGAAGCAATAAGCTCAATTCTACTATAAAAAACTCCAGATAGAAGAATAACGAGTAATCCTCCACACATTACTGAGATATAAGGTGTTCCGAATCGTTTACTGATTCTATCTAACTGTTGAGGTAGAACGCCGTCTCTTCCCATAGCATAGCTTGCTCGTGTTCCTCCAATAATTGAACTTAAAACAACTGATCCTGTGGCTATTAACGCTGAGAAAGAGATGAAATCAAGGAATACGCTATTATTAGAAACCGCTTTAGCGAGATCATAAAGAGGTGATGCGCTTCCTCCTAATTGTTGCCAATTTAATATGCCTATCTCAAAAAACGCGATACTCACATAAAGAATAAAAGTAATAACAAAAGCCAGAAGTAACGCTTTGGGAATGGTTTTTTGTGGATTTTTAGTTTCTTCTGACATCATAGAGACCGTATTGAAGCCAAGAAATGCAAAAAATATAACTGCTGTTCCATTTAATGTTCCATCAACACCTTTGGGAAAAAACGGTGCGAAGCTAGCTATACTGAAAGAATGAACTAGATAATAGCCTCCCACCATCATCAAGAGAATGAGGGCAAAAACTTTTATCAATACCATAATAGAAGTTGCATAAGCACTTTCTCTTACTCCAAACAAATTAAGAATTGTGAAGACAAGAGGAAGACACATTGCAGAAAGAATCAACGGAAGAGGGCCCAGTAATCTGAAAAGTTCTGTAAAGTATGCAGCGAAACCAACCGAGACAGCTGCAGCTCCTACAATATAATCAAAGTACTTAAACCATCCAACTAAAAATCCAGTGAATCTACCAAAGGCTCTCTTAGTAAATGCGTAACTTGCTCCTGTTTCAGTGATAAAAGAAGAAAGTTCTGCTGAAGAAAGAGCAGTCAACAATGCGATGCCTCCAGCTATAAGGAAAGAAAGAATAACTGAGGGTCCAGCTAAGCCAGCTGCAACTCCACTAACAACAAAGATACCTGCTCCTATGATATTCGCGACTCCAATTGAAGTCGCACCTAGTAATCCTACATTCCGTTTTAAATTCGGCAAATCTTCTCCATCCACTTGCTAGCTTATAATAGTTGAAAATACTAGAATATTAACTATCAAGTTATTAGGTATGTATTTATTAGTTAATCTCGTGTAATACTAAGTAACTGAATCAATCTACTAGCTAAGTGATTAGGGGTTTGTTTTTACCGGTAAATTGGGGTTGGGTCCCACCCCCATACCAGAAGACTTTCCTAGGATGATTTTTGTAGAATTGGTCTTTTACTTAAAAAAAGAAAACAATCAAAAAAGGATCTATTCTAGGAGCATAAATGTTGTGAATCGACAAAGATTCAAACTTGCTGTTTTTGATGGACCGGGCGGGACTCAAACCCATAAGGGTTCTAAACCATACTAAATTATCTATTGTTTTAAATAAAATTGAATCTCCCCTGGGCTACCATCTGTCTCTATGTGGTATCCTCTTTTTATATTCTGTAGTAAATCTGAAGAGACAGTAACCAACGTTGACGTAGGTTAGCTACCTCATTGATTGACTTGTAGCTTATGTGCTTCAACATCTTTGATTGCATTCTCAACATATTTTAAAAGTAATTCAGGAGGATTAGCTGAAGAAGCCACGATATAACATTCATCATACACATATAAGATCTGACTCATTTTTTCAAATGCCAATAATCGATATTTTAAACCTCCAAATACGGATTGAGTAGTGTGCAGTATATTCAACTCTTTAGCGTATATATCACGAAGCTTCTCCTTCGGAAACGTACCTGTAACTCGGCAATCCAGTACATTACCATCCTTATCGAGAACTCCAAAAGCTATCATCAGCGGTATATTCTTTAACGATTCAATAATTAACTCACAATTCATTAACTTTCGACCAACTAATGACTTTTAGGCAACAGTATATTGGACTTTTGTAACTCAAATATATTAATCATAGAAACTGATTTGATTGCTCCTTAGCTAGCTATCGTGGCTATTCTCATTCATAGAAGATGCTACAGTTATAACAGTACTTCTTCTTCACTTCAGATAAATACGCTAGCTCTTCCCTACAGATCTCACAACACGCAACCTTCCCATTAGTGCTATTATGATACATAACAGTATAGTTAGATTCCTCGGTTATCAAAGCTTATCAGCAACCTCCACGATTAAGACAGACAATTTCTCACCACATAAGTAATGTGTAACCGTACCTAACCAAATAGAGATCTACCAAAAACAGACTGAAGAGTAAGGTAATAAAGAAGCTGACTAGCTACAAATGCTTTTTTGTGTAGATGTATTTCCTAACATAATCAACTATTTGCAATAAATAGAGCATAAAAACAAGTCTTCACTAACTTGATTTTGTGACAAAATACTGAAATGCACAGTTACAAAAAGCTTGATTATACTAATTTTAAAAATAGTATTACCATAATCGATCAATTGTACGAGGATTAAACTTGCATGGTAAGATCTTGATAAAGAGAAGTGCCGTACTTCTGATCATACTATTCCTAGTGGGGATTTTCTTCAACGTATCGATACCTAAAGTGAATGCGTTCTGGACTGTTTCCATAAACCCGCCTAATAGGGTCGCTGAGCCAGGTGGGGCAACACAATATACCATCTCCATTTCTGGGGCTAATCCACAACTAATTCAATTAATATATTCTCCTCCTGAACCTGACATAACGGTTTCTTTTTCACCTAGCAGCGGCACCGCTCCCTTCACCTCGACAATGAACGTGCAGATTAACCCAACTAAACCTACTGGCACGTATACCCTCCATGTATCAGCCTATCCTCAGGGTGATCCCTACCCGGGACCCACCACCCAAGACGTGACGGTTACTCTCGATGTAGTTACTCCTGTCCCTATGCCCACATCACCAGGATTCGATTTCACCATAACTCTTTCACCTCCTCTACTTGAAGTTGAGAGGGGAGACACAGCACACTATCATATCCACCTCTCCTATAGTGACCCATCATTCAGTGGGACAGTAATCAATCTTCAGGTGCCTCCTATTGGCTCAGGCATCAACTGGCATTCTACGCCAAGTGGTGATCTCGATATCTCCACTTCACCTAGCACGTCTCCAGGAACTTATCACGTTGAAGTCATCGGTGAAGCTTATAGTGTCGTTCATCAGGCAGCAGCTAACTTAGTCGTGTTAGAAGGTCCTGGAGAAGAACCTCTCCCTGAAGAGCCTCCACCTGAGGAGTTGCCTCCAGAAGAAACATTTCCTGACGATCACCCCAATGAAGAGGATGAGCAGAGACAATTAGATGAAGAGCAGCGGATGAGGGAAGAGGAAGAGCAACGTCAAAGAGAAGAAGAGGAGCATCAACAGCAAGAGGAAGAACAGATGATGAGGGAAGAGGAAGAGCAACGTCAAAGAGAAGAGGAACTGAATATTCAAGGAGAAGAAAGCGAGAGGAGACTTCAAACTTATCTGATAATAGGCGTTCTCGCCGTCATTGCAATCATCCTGGTTATAGCACTGATGAGAAGACGATCGTCTTCTCAGCAACCACAGGCTTCTACACGGTATTGTGTGAACTGTGGAGAACCGTTGACACCTGGTAAAACTTTCTGTGCTGCCTGTGGAGAAAAAGTAGAATAATAGATTCAAGAAATTCTTTTCGTTAAAAGAACAGCTTGATAAGGAACTTCAAAGAGAATTTGAAGAAAGAAATAATACATAATTCACTAGTTAAATCCTTTCTAATTTGGTGTCAATACTATGGTAGATAAAGCTTATTATTGGATCTCAATAGTATTTCTATAAAGTAGGAGTAGAGTCTTGTATGGTGAAGATTCACATTGGAATTTCCACCATAATCCTTGTACTGTATCTTATTGTATCTTCAACTATGCTTCTGGTACCTGTTAACGCTCAAGATGCGGGATTCACTGAATGGGAATTACCTGACGGTGCAGGTCCCCTCGGAATAGTTGCTGATCGATTGACCAATCAGATCTGGTACGCCTGTGCTAATGCAAGGATTGGAAGAATAGATCCGCCAACGAATACTTTTATCGAATGGTTTGTCTATAATGAGGATGACGGTGCCCAGACTGCAGATTATTTACTAGTGTTTGAGGACAGTGCCTATTTCACCGATTATGCAGGAAACAAGATAGGGAAACTTTTATCAGGTACGGATCAGGTCTCCACTGAAACGGTGCCAACAGACAGCAGCACACCAGCTGGAATCACCTTTCCCCATTTCTTTATCGATGCACCCCCATCGGTAACGTTCATCGAAAAAGATGGGGATAAGATGGGTCGACTTCAACTTGATGATTCAACATTTACCCATCTCTTTCCAGCCTCTCGATCGAATGCAACAGTGTCTCCAAGCTTCAACACAGTGGAGCCTGAAGTTACTGTGGTCACTCCAACCGTTACGCCAGGCGATCCGCATTTACCGCCTCCCATCGTTGCTACTCCTCCAGTGGTATCTGGTCCTTTCACGGAGTGGAATCTGTTAGAAGGTATGCCGAGTAATATCGTTGCTGATAGTATGGGTTTCTGGTATAGCACAGCTGACGATTATATAGGGAGGCTGATGGGTGACGATTCAATTCACATCTACACCTTGCCTACAGAATGGACGGTGGTCACTCATGTAACGGTTGATTCGGAAGGAAATGTCTGGTATACAGCAACGGTAGGAGCAGAGCCTTCACAAGGCATCATCGGTAAACTGGAGCCTGAATCGTTGACGGTGACGGAGTGGATTGTTCCTACACCTGATGGTAGACCGATCTGTTTGGTGATTGACGAGTCGGGGATGGTCTGGTTTTCTGAGTTTGATGGAAATAAGATAGGTAAGTTGGATCCAACATCGAATACGTTCAGTGAATATCCTGTTCCTACTGCTGATAGTCATCCTTGGCGGTTGGCTATCGACATGGACGGAAATATATGGTTTAGTGAGTGGTCAACAGGAAAAGTGGGAGCATTATCTCCAACTGGTGAAATGATTTCAACAGTAACCTCTACAACAGCAACCACTGAAACCTCAGAGCCACCCGAATCCACGTCTACGCTAACAGAAACCTCCTCAACAGAAACCTTGGAAACCATAGCTACGACGACTACGCCTTCACCTCCAGTACCAGGCTTTTCTTCGCCTTCCCTACTAGTAGGGTTCCTCCTCGCATCAATCCTGCTTATAATACTAAGAAAAAAAGTAGCTAACACCTCACAGACACAGCTAGATAGTTAATTCAGCTCGAAGCTTTTATTGATTCAGAGAAAACAGGGTATCCATCCTTAGGCAGTGCCGCTCCACATCCCTCACATAGTTCCTGTTCAAGCTCATTGACTTCAAAACAGTATTTACATATCTTAACCGATCGCATAACCTCAAAGTATCTTACTATTATCAATATTTCATTGTTGTTACTGACTTATCTGTATAGTGAACAGTATACTCATCCAGTTCTATTTTTTTATGAGTTTTCATACTTGTAGCTGGCTATAGTTTCCTATGTATCAGCATACCTAAGAAACTAGTTACACTAGATTATAATAAATACGAAAGAACTTATCATACGTGTTTTAAACACAGAAACAACGATGTTAAGTGAAGCTGAGCAGAAATTTCGTAGCCTCGTCGAGGGATGTGGGACAGCGGTAGCCATAAGCGACCTGAAAGGTAAATTAACTTATGTTAATCAAGCGTTAGCAGAGTTGCTCGGGTATTCCATCGATGAATTAATGGGTCGATCCTTTAAAGATTTTATTCATCCGCAAGATAAGAAAAAGATTTTCTCTTTGTTTCTTAATATTATTCCTCTACGGAGACATCCTCGAGAGTTAGAGCTTCGTGTCGTTCGACGAGATGGGGGTACACGTCATATCTGGACAAAGCCAACACGCTACAAGCTGAATGGTAGACTTGTGGGTTTTCACACGATCATTGTCGACATCACCGAAAAGAAAGTGATTGAGGAACGGTTATGGAAAAGCCAGGAGAGCCTTATTGAAGCTCAGCGAATCGCTCACCTAGGGAATTGGGATTGGAACATTGAAGCAGATGAGGTGTATTGGTCTGATGAGATCTACCGTATCTTCGGATTTACTCCACAAAAATTTGTGGTAACCTATGAAGCATTTCTAAGCTGTGTTCACCCTGATGATCGAGCGTTGGTGAAGGACTCTATTGAGAAGGCGTTGTCTGGAGAAGAACCATACAGTATTGATCATCGGATTCTATTACCCGATGGTTCAGAACGTATCGTTCATGAGCAGGGTGAGGTCTTTTTCGCTAATGATCGTCAGCCAATGCGGATGATCGGCACGGTTCAAGATATTACTGCAAAGAAACGTTTAGAAGAGGAATTGAATGAAGCGAAACTGTTTATGGAGACCATCATCGAGAATCTCCCAGAACCCGTCTATATTAAAGACCGTAACCTTCGGTATGTGTTAGTGAACAAAGCATATTGCGAGTTTAATGGTAGAGCTAAAGGAGACGTTATTGGGAAGACTGATTATGATCTTCAACCACAAGAGGAAGCGGATCTTTTTAAGAAACAGGATATGCGAGTATTTGAGACGAGTGAGATCCTGGATATTGCTGAGCAAATTGAAACGGATGTAACGGGTAACCGTCATATCATGCATTGTCGTATGGCTCCTCTACGAGACGAGAAAGAGAACATATGCTTTCTAGTGGGTATTGAAGAGGATATTACGCAGCGTAAGCGGATGGAGATGATAACACGAATTAGGGAGAAGTTGAGGAGATCCCCTGATATATCATCAGGATTGAATTTACTTCTCAATAGAGTTATCGATGATTATCAGATGGATATTGGTGCGGTTTTACTTGTCGACCACGATGCCAAAAGTATCCAGGTTCGAGGATTCAAAAGCAAAGTAAAAGGTAACCATGTTGCTGAACGGTTTCCCTTTGATACCGAGTATATTGAAGTACAATCATACCTTTCTAAAAAGGGCCTCTCTGCGATAGTGGGTGAAAACAACAAGAGTATTTTTAGTATGACAAGTATTCACTCTGCTCCGATTAATTTTGGACAAAAGAAGTATGGTATGCTATGCTTGGGGAATCGGAAAGAACAGGTCTTAAGTGATAGCGACTTATCTGGTTTAAGTCTTTACGCTGAGCTTGTTTCAACATTGTTTGAGCTGCAGAGTATCCAGGTTGTACCCGTAAAAGAGATCGATAAAGTAGTGGATAGACGATTTAAGCTGGAGTCCAGCAACTCCTATTTAATTTTAAATAACGTCGAGAAGTCGTTTGAGGTTTTTGTTGACTCTGTTCTCAGCGGAGTTGAAGGACTCTGCGTTACTCGCACATTTCCACCGAAAATCAGGGAAAAGTATGGTTTAGAGAAGACACCGATTCTCTGGTTAAGTGAGGAGAAGGTTGAGGGAGAGAAGACGATTTACTCGCTTCAGGACATCTCTATTTTACTTAGTGAATTTCTGGATAAAGCGAAAGAGAGTATTGTACTGCTTGACGGCTTCGAGTATTTAATTACAAATCACGGGTTTGATTCGTTTCTTCACTTTCTACAGATTACCCGGAATCGTTTTGAGCAGAATGGCTCTATCTTCCTAGCACCACTCTTTAGTGAAGCACTTGACCATAAAGAGGTTAAGCTTATTGAAAGAGAGTTACAAAAATTATCCACAAATATTGTTGCTAAAGTGTAACGATTACCTCTTCTCTTTTACTTGGATATTTGATTTCATGAATACTTCTATGGTTCATCAAATTTAGATAATTTTTAGCGTTCCCTTTTCTCAGATATAGTATCAAAATTAGATTAGTGTACCAGTCAATAATAGTTTAGTGTTTAATTTTAAAGGAGACCAGACAGCTCGTTTCGCTCGCTCAAATTACATAAAAGATTTTACTACATGAATTAATTTATCAGTATCTACTGGTTTGATAAGATAGTCTTTCACGTATCCCTTTTTCACACCTTCGACAGCTAACTCTTTATTATAGAGGTCGGTCACTGCTACAATAGGAGTATTCTTTGTCTGTTCATAGATTTTAGAGATCGCAGACAATCCTTTGCTGTCAGGCAGATCGATATCGAGTAATACTAAGTCAAATTCATCCTTGGTTAAGTATTCAAGTCCTTTTGATAGTAAGAAAGCTTTTTTTACGTTAATTT
>CAZAXO010000002.1:0-42739 GCA_964489085.1 uncultured Candidatus Bathyarchaeia archaeon | reverse complement strand
GTAGGGTAGTGGACGGCACAGTCGATGTTCTCCTCGTTGAGGGCTTTAATGAACTGGTCTCTTGTGCAACTATATTGATCTAGATCCATGGTGAGAGTGAAATAGCTGTAGCTGTGTTCTACCTTGGGTGTGGTCTTCTGAGGGCTTAATCCACCGATTTTGTTTATGTACCTGTATAGGTATTTGCCACAATGTTTCCTGCGTTTCAGGAACTCGTCGAAGTGATCCATCTGGTCTAGGCCCAAGACAGCAGCTATCTCTGTGAGTCGGTAATTGAAGCCCATCATCACGTGATGGTAGCGTGCGTCGTCGCCATGAGCTCGTAGAAGAGTGCCTTTCCTGTACAGATCTTGGTCGTTAGTGGTCACCATTCCCCCCTCGCCTGTAGTCAAGGTCTTGGAGGGGTAGAAGCTGTAACAGCTTAGATCATCAAAGGAGCCGATGTCCTTATTTTCGTATTTAGTTCCATGGGCCTGAGCCGAATCGTGTATTAGGTTCAAGTGGTGATCCTCGCAGAGGTCTTTGAGTCCACTTATATCTGCGGCGTTACCGAACAGATGAACTGGTACGATGGCCCGGGTTTTACTGGTGATCTTGTTTTTAATGTCTTCTAAGTCGATTAGATAAGTTTCGGGGTCTATGTCTGCAAAAACTGGTTTTGCCCTTGAGTAATAGACCATGCTGGCCGTCGCTAGGAAGGTGAAGCTTGGTACTATAACCTCATCGCCGGGGTTTAAGGTTGAAAGATAGGCAACGTGTAGCGCTGCTGTTCCGTTGTTGACAGCGTAGGCATATTTGGCGCCGGTTTTTTTAGTGAACCTTTCCTCGAACTCTTTAACGTATTTTCCCTGTCTCAGCATGCCGGTCTCTATGATTACTTTGATTGTATCGAGGACATCTTCATCTATGATGGGTTTGGCTATATTGATCCTGTTTGGGGAGGCCGATGATCCTCCGTTAATCGCTAGTTTATCCAATGTTAATCACAATTTACTATCCTTACTTAGGTATTTCCTTTTTGATATATTGGTTGTAATTTCGGGCGACATATATTTTCTATAGATATATTATGAATTTGAGGCTAGCCGGTCTTACCAATTCCTATTCCTCTATAAGTGAAGCCCGCTTCTTTAATTTCCTCGGGCTTGAAGATGTTACGACCGTCAACAATTATAGGGGTTCTCATATTATCCATGAGCCAAGTTAAATCCATCATGAAGTATTCCCTGTGTTTGGTTACAATTGTTATGCAGTCCTTGTCGTTGATGGCTGCTTCTAGGTCTGATGTGAGGTGAACATCACCTTCCTCTTTAACATAGGGGTCATGCACAACCACTTCACTGCATATTCCCTCGAGCATCCTGTAAAGGGGGAGAGCTGGCGTGTTGCGGGTATCGTCACTGTTCTCTAGGAAAGTGTAGCCAAGTATGGCTACACGTGCGTCTTCAGGCTTGACGTTCCGCTCCTTCAGGGCCTCAGTTACAAGCTCTCTCATATGGGTGGGCATATAGTCGTTTACTCTTCGGCTGTCCACAATAACGTGAGGAGTTACCTTGTAGGAGCCATGCTGGTCTAAGCCGTACTTTAGTAGCCAGCTGTCCTTGGGGAGGCAGTGGCCGCCCACCCCTGCGCCGGGGGCCATCATCATCCTGAAGGGGTTCTTGTCTTGATCACTTGGGTCGTAAGGCAGGCTGTTGACGTAGCGGCGCACCTCATGGACGTCTGAGCCTAAGCTCTCACAGATGAGAGCGACCTCATTGGCGAAGGCTATATTTACATCACGGTAGGCGTTCTCAACAGTCTTGGCTATCTCAGCCGTCATACAGTCTGTTTCAAAGACTTCTGTTTTTACTATCTTGGCGTAAAGCTCGGCTCCCCTATGTGCGCATGCAGATGTGTACCCGCCTACAATTCTGGGCATATACTGGAGGTTGTGGAGAAGGCGACCGACCATCACTCGTTCATAGCTGAAGACTAGGTTGAAGTCTATTCCCGCCTTCAACCCTGAAGCTTGTTCAAGTATAGGTTTAACTATATACTGAGTGGTTCCAGGTGCCACGGTAGACTCCACTCCTATCATGGCTCCTCTCTTCATACTCGTACCGACTTCTTCGGCTACCTGTCTCAGGGAATCATATCGAGGCACATGATCTTCATCCACCGGAGTCTGTACGTCAATGAAGATTACATCTGCTTCCCCATAGACCTTGGTGTCGTCCGTGACCTTGAAAGAGCCATTCTTTACTACCTTCTCTATAAGCTCAGGTAGCCCAGGCTCGTCACCACCTATTGGGCATTTTCCTTGGTTGAGGCAATCGATCTTCCAACCTGAACGTCTTGATCTTCTCTGGACGCCCACAACGTTAATGCCCTCAACGTCAGCGAACAGCGCCGCCGAGGGTATTCCTACATAACCCATACCTACTACAACAAGCTTCAAACCATTAACCTCAGACTGAATGGTCGCAGTTACCAGAGTTTAATATCATTATGCTCCCCGTGCCCGCGGACTCTAATGCAGCCTCACAAACTTTAAGAGCTCTCAGTCCATCCAAGCCGGTGACCTCAGGGCTGGTATCATTTATAATCGAGTTTATAAAGCTCTTGAGCTCAAGTCTTAGGGGCTCAGCCTTGGCTATGAAAGGCTGGGTTATCTGTTTGTCGTTTTCCAAGGTCAGGGTCTGGTCTATGTAATCCACGTTAATTATTCCCTCTGTGCCTGTAATAGTTAGATTGCGAACCTTCCTAGGTGTCAGCCAGTTAGTCTCTATAAACGCCCCTCGTTTACCTTTAAAATTCATGAATATGTTAGCATAATCCTCAAAGCTATGCTGTATATTGCCTGCATTAGCAAATACGCTTCCAACCTCTTCATCAAACAGCTTATTGATGATATCTATGTCATGTACAGCAAGGTCTTTGATGACACCCACGTCCCCTATCCTGACAGGCCATCTGCTTACGCGCTTCGTGTGAGCAAGGATGATATCTCCAATGTTCCCTTCATTGATGTACCTGTAAGCCTCTCTAACGGCTGGGTTGAAGCGTTCAACAAAACCCACTGCTAGGTGTACGTCGTTTTTCTTTGCTGCCTCGATGAGAGTCTCAGCTTCCTCGATGGTATTAGTCATGGGCTTCTCAACAAGCACATGCTTTCCCGCTTCCATTGCCTGTAAAGCAAGCTTCATGTGTGTAACTGTCGGGGTACACACCGTAACAGCATCGACTTCGGGGTCGGCTAGGGCTTCTAGTGGATCAAGGGCGTAAGCGGTTTTGTATCTTTCAGAGACTTCTTTTGCCGTTGCTTGGTTAAGGTCCACGACAGAGATTAGCTTCGTATTCGATAACTCGCTGAACACTCTGGCATGGTTACGGCCCCACACTCCGCACCCAAGAACTGAGACTTTTACATTCATTACATCAATTCCTGAATACGTTTTTATAAACTTAATTATTATCTATTCTACTTTATCCTATCTATAGCTATTTTTCCTCGTCATCGCTATCTATTAAGGGGAGTTTAACTTATTGTATTTTGCCAATCGTTGGTTGAGATAATATGTATGCGCGCACTGTGTTGAGGAGATTAGAGCCCATTTTTAGTAAAAAATACTAATTTTTTATTATCCATAAATAATTAGTATATCTTTGTTATATATTTGTTTAACAATTATTTAATATACATAATGTATAAACTTTTATATTGATACATATCGGAACTCTATATCGAACATGAAGAAAAAAACAACAATGATTCTAGCTCTAGGGATGCTTCTCTCTACAACCTTTATACTAAACTTACCCTTGGTAAAAGCCGACACACTGGTAGATAGCTTCTGGGTCTATAGCGATGGCACTCCTGTCGAATCGGTAGTACTCGAGTTCGGTAAGAAGTACAAGATCGTGGCCGACGAGGTCTTTAGTTATGGCTATCCGTATGAGGCAGACGCCATGTACTATACTACAAACACAGACCCCTGGCAGTGGACCAACCATTTCCCCGCTCCAGACGGCCACTCATTCCTACAGATCAATGGTCAGGACATCGACTGGGGGCCTTTCAGTAATGGCGACGCCGGACATACTTACACCATATACAAGATGGGCGAAGGAGACAAGCTTACTTTCCAGATAGTGGACTGGATAGATGACGAATACAGCAACAACTACTGCCATATTCCGGTGGAAATCTACGAGGTGCCTTATGACTACTATGGAGCAACCCCGGGTTTCTGGAAGAACCACCCAGATGCATGGCAAGGATATTACCCATCTGATGGGGTATGTTCAGTGTTCTCTGAAGCTGCTGCATACGTTCCTTGTACTGATACGCTCATTGACGCTCTAAGATACCATGGAGGAAAAGGCGCTGAAGGGGCTGCACGGATTCTACTAAGAGCTGCTACCGCGGCTGTTCTCAATGCTGAACACTCCGTAATAAACTACCCTCTAACAACTGCCGAAATAATTACGTCGGTGAATCCCGCCCTCGCGAGCGGTGAACGTGGCGTAATGATAAGCCTAGCTTCTGATCTCGATACCAACAATAACCTAGGAACTCCATGGGATTAACCCCTCTTATACCATTTTTAATAATTCCCTCGAAATATTTTAATTAATATAAAGAAGAGAGCTTGTTGAAAGTATTTGAGTAACAATGTTAATGTTAGTGTTCGTTTCTATGAGCCAGGCGACGACGAAAACATCGTAGAGCTATTAAAGAAGACGTTTCCTAAATGGGCGGCATTTAAGGATCCTCTGGGGCTCTGGAGATGGAAGTACATCGACACACCTTTAAAGTCCATCATCTCAGTGGCTGTTACCGATGATAAAATCGTCGGATGCAATCCTTCACTAATCTTTAACGCTAAAATAGGTCCAGAAATAACAACATTAGGCTATTTTGACGACTTGGCGGTTGATGCTGACTATAGAGGAATGGGTATCTATAACAAAATGCATGCCCTGAAAGAAGAAAAATTTGTTTCTAGTGCAAAGTACATATTTTCAACTACAGTGAATCCAATTGTTCTTGAGAGCTGGGTGAAAAGAAAAAGAGCATTGCTTCCTTTTACAGTCACCCGCATGATCAAAACAAAAGACTTAGACCATCTACTATCCATACGCCCCAAAGAAAACAAGCTACACCTAAAACTTGGATACATCCTTCTCAGCAACCTAAACAAGATAACAAACCTGTTCAAACAACCAATCAAACAAATTGACGAGTTCCAGATAACCCAGATCACTGAATTTAATAAAAACATCGACTCATTCTGGGATAAAATAAAGGATGATTACAACTTCATACTCGAGAAGAGGTCCGAGTATCTGAATTGGAGGTTCACGGACAACGACCGGGGCAGCCACTTAATATTCCAAGCGATGTGTGGGGAAGAGATACTTGGTTATACGGTTGTAGAGTATAAGCAAGGGTTTTCTGAAGGTCAGATCGTGGATCTGCTTGCTGTGAGGGATAGGCTTGATGTGGCTGACGCTCTCATGAATCATGTCTGTAAGTGTTTGAATGACCTAGATATAAACACCGTATATTATCAACTTGTTGAGGGTCACCCATATCAGGAGCTTTCCAGGAGACATGGGTTCCTAAACTCGCAATCAAGACCAAACGTCTCGTTCGATTACAGCGTTAATTGGCAAGGAAACGCTCCAAGCGAGATCCCGTTTCTAAAAAAAACTGTACCGAGCCAAGTATACTTCAACTATTCCACAACCTTATGAGGCTTTTTTATCTCATCTATTTTTTACTCTCAAGCAATTGAAAATTATTAATATTTACTCTAGTACGCTTATGCGTGTAATTCTTCGCAATTGAAATGCACCTTTAATGTATAATGTTCAAGTATGTATACGAGATTTTTTTTGCTCTTGCATTTTAAATTACTCCACACTCCCTTTTTAGTGATATTTAATATAATATAGGGCGATGAAATAGAATCTAGAAATCCCAATTTATTGAATTTTTTCCAGCTACAACGATATCTAATCTAATGGTAGTTAAATTGTTTCCTATACAAAGTTCTAAACTATTAACTTTCCATGCGAGGAGAACGATTCCAAGTATTGTTGATGATATCTTTTTCATCACCTTCTTAAATATATGATGATTCTGATTGATAGAATTAGAAGAAAATAAATGATCTTGTTTATCTATACCGAAAACCTGAGTTATGCTTCTGCGTTAAATAAAAACGATAAAAAATATATTAAAGAGTTAGAAACTATGTATGCTCATCTTGCCCAACGATTTAACTTTTAGGGTTTATTCTCCAGGGGATGAAGAAAAAATAGTTAATCTATTAAAGAATAACTTCTTGAAATGGAGGCGTTTACCATCAGCTATTGATAATTGGAAATGGAAGTATCTTAACTCTCCTCTTAAATCGTTTATTGTTGTTTGTTCAGATGCAGATGAAATAGTTGGTGTTGTACACTTAATTATACTGTCTATGAAGCTCGGTGACTCCATATTCTTATGTTCTTATGCTGATGATGGTGCTGTTTCGAGTGGATATAGAGGTCGAGGCATATATGCACATATTAGAAAAATTATGAAAGAATACGAAATAAAAAATAGAATAGATTACCGTTATTTCGCTACGGAGAATCCAATTATATCAAAATATGAAATGAAAGACGGTTTTAAACAACTACCTTTCTTTATCTCACACATGATAAAAGTAAAAAATATTAAAAAGTTCCTTAGTAGAAACCAAAAAAATAGTTTAATCATGAACATTGGAATAAGAGGAATGATTGGACTTAATAAGATAAGAAACATATTAAAATCAAAGTCAGTAAAATCTGTTGACTTTTCAATAGTTAAGGCAAACGAGTTTGATTATCGTATAGATGCTTTTTGGGAAAAAGCCAAAAAAGGGTTCGATTACATTGTTGAAAAGAAAATTGATTACTTAAATTGGAAAAAAGATAGGCCAGGTAGACATAGTCAAATAAAAATGGCGATTCTAGACAATGAAATTATCGGGTTCAGTATTCTTTCCATCTTAGTAAGTAACGGTTATGTAGAAGGAGACATAAGGGCATTACTTGTAATACCAGATAGGCTTGATGTCGCAGATTTACTTATAGAAGATGCATGTAAATATTTTGATGAAAATAATGTAGATGTTATCTATTATCCTGTAACAAAAAATCATCCATACCAAAAGTTAGCTTTGAGTCATTATTTCATAGATGCTTCAATGTGGAGGAATACATTATTTTACTATAAAGCATGTAACCCTCAACTTATTGATGAATTTTTTGATAAGATTAACTCTGATAGAGTGCAATTAAATTATTTTTAATATGATGAGCCATAAAAATATTTAACATTTACTCATATAATCGTAGTATAAATAAAGTCGACTTGCTCTGGTACGGTGTATTCTAGGAAAGATACATGATTTCTTTATTCCGTACTTTATTAATTATGGGTCTTACACTAGTAAATATCCCCTTTTTACTGTTATCTGATATTTCTACCATTTAATAAAATAATTTTCTATCTAAATTTATAACCACGTTTTTTAAATAATATTTAAAGCCCATAATATCCTTTATATTAAATGTTCATTTATCTATCAAATCAGGCGGGGCCAAGATGAAGAAAAAGCGTGAGTGTACATTAAAGATATTTGTCATCATTCTTCTTGTCCTCTTGAGTTCTTTGATCTTTGCACCTCTAGCGAAGTCGATACTATCAGATTTTATAATCATTTTCTCAAATGGATCTATAATAACCGATTCACCCCCTGACGAATGGGTGACGGTTTATGATCAGGATTACCCAACTGGAACAACTAATACCATTTATGGTTTAGTGCCGACAGTTAAATCTAGATTTATAGTGGACGTTGGTTGGGATTCATCTGGAGGGTATTTAGGCGTAGGTGGGGTCAGATTCAGGCTCTCTGGTACTTATATTCTCGGTATTCATAGGTCAGGTACTGTTTTTTCTTGGAACATGGGTACTAATCGAGCAATTATAACGATTGATACGGATTCTAGTCTAGGAATAGCTAATATTTCAGCTGGGACTTTTACTGACGATTTACCATACTATGAACCTGCATACATAACAGATCGGAGTGCAAACATATTTACTCCTATGACACTGGGGGTTTCCTCTGCCGGAGGTGTAGCAACCATATATCACGTTACTCAGCAAGTTAATGCACCTGGCTTAGTTAGCGTAATTGGATCGACTCAATATCAAGCATATGGTTATGATGGCCCAAAAGCTCGCTCTGGCGTAGAGGCTGGTATGAATGAAATTAGAGCAGCAGGAATGAATGGTACAATATTTGCAGATGTAGACTATATCTTGGATCAAAGTTACCTTTCATATTTAAACGGTCTTGTAGATGATGGTTGGGAAGTGGGCATTCACTTCACAGATTACGCTCTTGGAGATGGTACAACCTACACATGGGAGGAGGAACAAGCTATTATGACTAACGAGTATAACAGCATAACAAGTTCGTTTGGAGGTCGTCCACCTTTAAGTTGGTGTATTCTAGGTAGAGGGCGTTTAGATGATCCAATGAAAGAACAATGGGTGTACGATAACCTGAATATGTTTCTAAGAATGTGGAGGGTTTATCCACAAGTTAATGTTGGATCCCATGATATAATAGACGACAATATCGATTATTGGATGGGTGCGGCTAACGCTGGAGTAGCAACGATACCAATCTATGTACATACAACAGAGGTAAGCCCAGCTCCTTCTGGTTCTGATATAGATGCTGTTTTGTTTGACCAATGGTTAGCTGCAATTATCAGTAATGATGTTAAGTTGACAGGGTATCAGAATTGGTATATGATCAATAGTAATCAATTAGATGCTGTACCCACTTCGACTATTGGTTCTGGTTATACCGATATCGAAGTAGATACAAACGGATACAACGCGATAGTTCTAGTCAAAATACAAGAAAGTACAGTAATTTCTGTAACTCGTGTAAGTAATGGTCTACCAGTTGAACATTGGGCATCACCAGAAGGATACATCATTTTTGAAGCTAAAGATAGTGAAACTTATAAAGTTACTACAACAGAAACACCGCCATCAGGTTACACATTATCTGTTAACACAGTGGGACAAGGATCAGTAACTAGAATTCCTGATCAAGTATCTTACGACTCTGGATCAATGGTTCAACTATTTGCGAGCCCTGCTTCTGGATGGACATTCAGTGATTGGAGTGGTGATGTGTCTGGCTCTACAAATCCTGTTTCAATTATAATGGATTCAGACAAGACAGTAATAGCCACATTCTCACAGTCTACTTACTCTGACATACACACAGTTCAGTTATTGGGTCTAAATTCATATTTGACTACCTATGCAGATGGCACTACTATGTCTTCTAGCACGGCATACGAAGCGATACAAACAAACGCACTAGATTCCTCCAAAGTTGAGTACGGTGACACGATCCTGATAAAGTCGGGAATTTACCCATTAACCTCTGGACTAACAGGGAGAAGCGGAATAAACTTGAAAGGCGAGGCAGGTACCGTTCTTGATGTAAGCAACCTACCCGTATCTTCAACAATAATGTATACAGCTGGTCAAACACTTGTTACAGTACAACCTGCAAGCACATTAAATAAAGGTCAGACTACCGTAACAACAGCTACAAATCTGGGCGCGATCATCGATGATCTAATATTTATTTGGTCAACAGATGTATGGCACGACAACTCCCCTGGGCTGAAACAGGGAGAGATACGCAGAGTAGTAGGGATAAACGGGAACACCTTAACCTTAGAAGCTCCACTTGAGGATACCTACCTTCAATCAACAACAAGTGTATCGCTGGTTGAACCTGTACAAGATATTACTATCGAAGGGATCAGATTCCTGAACACGATAAACGCTTGGGATACCTACCCTTCAGTTCAACAAAAGAAGTTCGATGGTTTACGATTCATATATGGCGATAACATAAGAATTACTAACTGTCAATTCGATGGAATAGAGTCCAAAGCTATACGCTTCGATAGCGTCATAAATAGCAGAATAGACCACAACATATTTGAAAAAGCCACGTTGGATGGGGCCGGGTACGGCGTTGACATAATCTATGCGTGTCAGAACGTGGTTATAGAATATTGTGAGTTCTATAATTGCCGACACGCCATGGTTGCAGCTGATTCCTCGACAATGTCGGGAGTACCCAGACATATCACCATACTGCAATGCTATAGCGAGGATAGCCAGTATTGGATATCATCATCTGGAATTTGGGGTGTGCAGAACCAGTACGACTGCCACCCCGTAGGCGAGTTTATCGACTTCTTATACAACGAGGCAACTGGGAAAGGATATGGAATAAGTCATATGGGTTATTCAGGGAGAATATTTGGTAACAACTTCCATGACCTAGATATTTATGGAATAAGAGTAGGCACCTACTATGTTACAGGAGTAACTTACTACCAAGACGAGATTATAGTACAGAAAAACACGATCGCAGACGCAGCCGCTTATGGTATATGGTTAGGAGGTTCTGGTAGACGTGCCACTAATATACAGATACTTGATAACACTATCTCAGGATGTCCTACGACAGGGATAACCTTGGATAATACTCGCGACAGCCTCATCAACAATAACTATATTGTGGGAAGCGCGGTTGGCGTAAGGCTAGATTCTACAACTGAGAATAATCAAGGAAGCGGAAATAGTGGCCCAATAGTGGATGAAGGCGTAAACAATAACGTAACTTAAGTAATTTCGCTAAGCGTATGCTAGTAAAAAATTTTAAAACGGTATCGATTTAGAGCCCCTCAGGTTATCTATAGTTGTTTTGTAATAGGCCTGAGGTTTTTCCTGAAGGCTTATCGGTAGAGCTAAGGTAGCCTATGTTTAAAGTGGTTTGACATGCAAGGGCGTAAATTTTAATCAATTATTTCCTGCCTGCTCCTAAATGATATATTAATTATAGGCTACTACATTACCATTATCATAATTACGATTATAAGTATTAAGGGTATCAAAAACTTGCTCATCATAAAATAAATACACTAACCTACCCTCAACCCAAGAAGGATCTCTGATATATTCATTAGTTGCGAAAAGGTTTAAAGACCTTTTTTGTAATTCACTTTCTCTAATCACGATTAAATCCATATATCTTTCTTTAAAAAACACTGTATGGTTGTAGTCAACTTCTAAAAGATGGCTTTTATAAGAATAGTTTGAATGAACAATAAACCGCCAAATTTGATAGTCGGACATTAAATAATTATTATTAGAAATTTTAATTAAAGTCTCTATAGAACTGATCTCTGGGTTGGAAAGATAGTAAGTATAGAAATCTCTTTTAATTAATGGGTTATCACTTGCTGTAAAATCATTATCTATTGATAAGATACAAGTTAAAAACATGAATACAATAAATATAATTTTAATACTCTTACTTACTTTTTGAAAAACGTAGAATAAACCATAACTAGTAATTATAATAATGAAAACAGAGGTATACTCCATTAATCTATTAAAAATAAGTGTTGTATAACGGCTATATACAGACGATAAAGGATTAGGAATAGATAGTGCAAGAAGACCGAAGCCAACCACGCCTAATATTTTAACTCTGTCTCCATAATAACCATACCATAACAGCGCAAGGAGACTAATCGTAGTAAAAAATATGTAGGGGGAATATTGCACAAAGTTAAGCATCTCCGCTATTTGAAACCCACTTGGTGAAGAATAAACAGCTGATGCACTAATATCCAGTGAGGCCATAATATCAGTTAAGAGAAAATCTGCATAAGAAAACCAATATCCCATTATACATAGCATAATAATTAATATATATCTTAAATCTATTATTTGATCCTCATCTTTAATGCTATAGAAAAATTGTAAACTAAACATAATTGAATAAATAACTAAAACAGATATCATTGAAGCATGGTGGAAAAGGATCATAGACAATCCAATAAAAAGGACTAAAACTTTAAAGACTGTGTAATCGCGTTTTAATAATAAAAATAACACAACTGCAATAAGACTTCCATTTATGGCTCTTGGAAGCGCTTGTATCGTATTAACAATGAAACTAGGATATATGCATAGTAATAGACTCGTTAGATAAGCTATTTTTTCCTTAATAAATAAAAATTTAGAAATATAATAAGATATAATAATTATGCTAGAATTTATAATTCCATTTAATAGAAACATGATCTTATAAGGTTCTGTATCTATCTTAGTAATGATTGATACAGCTGATACAAATAAATGCCAAAGTGGGAATCTATAATAACTAGATATAATAGTTCTATTATTCCAGCCACCTTCTATTAATAATTTAATATACCAACTATGATAAATTGTATCACCTCTTCCAATAAACTGGGGATATTTTAAAGAGATTCCATAAGATAAATTCATAAAAAAAATAATTATTTGGAACATTATAACGTACTTATTATACTCTAAGTCATTAAAAAATAATATTTTAATTAAAATAATAATAAAAAGACAATCCAAAAATATAAAATATAAAGTAATTCTAATATCGTAATGTAAAAGGATGATTATAGATATTAAATATATTAGTGAATATAAAACATCGAATATATATAAATATTTATTATTAAATTCAAATATAATATCTTTTTTATTTCTCACTAAATAAAATATTACAATAGCGAATATTAACGGGATTGTAATATATAGAGAATAAATTGAATAAGATATATAGCCAAAAACATATGGCACAATTAAACCAAATAAAAATAATAAAGGCGTAAGAAATATAATCAATTTTAATGTGAGTGAGTACTTATCGATGTTGTTAAAAGTCATATTCTTGCACCCAATATCCTTAACTAACCACTTATGCCTCGGTGCACACATAACCTTTTTTATCGATTTCATGATGGTATCTAGATAAAAAAATTTATTTTATAATAAAAAATATTATAATGTATCTTTATAAAAAGTAATTTCCATAACCCCAATATATTTCGTCAGGTTGAGCAGTTAGGAAAATAATCTTTTCCTCATCGGAGTCAATGAATTTATACATCGCTTGGAATTCTTTAGTAAAAGGCATTTTAATAAATCCAAATTTATCTAATAATTTAATCATCTTTTTACTTGTTGTTTTAAAATTTATAGTATTTATTTCTAATTCTAACATTTCTTTTTTCAGGTTTTCTAATAGATGAATTATTACATCTTCCCGATCTTTTAAAGATAATAATTCTAAAATATATCCTGTTTTATATCCATTATTATCACGAATTTCAAGAATCATAAAACCTAAAATTTTATCATTATCAGAAATTTCGTATATTTTATGATTTCCTCCTCTAATATCTGAATATCTCCAATTCAAAAATTCAGAGTTTTTTAAACCGATTAATAGATAATCTTCTTTAATAATATCCCAAAAATCATCATATTTATTATCAAAGTGTGTAATTTTATTAATTCGATAATTGTTATTTATATCATGTTTAAACCCTTTAAATATATTTCTAATAATATTTAATAATTTAAATAGCGAAAAACCAATTGAATATAAAGTGCTATGATTTAAATTTAATTTTTTAAAGTGTAAATAAGTTTTTTTTATTAATGTCATTTGCTCTATTTTATATGGTATTACTACTCTTCCTCTTTTTAAATTTGAATATATAGTAGCGGGATGTGTGTTAATTGAAAAAATTATTTTACTTCCTTTACTTGGTTCCTCATTATCTATTAGGTCTCGAAGCTCTTTATATAATCCTTTACCCCTATAATCTGGATGTGTTGCTAAATCATCACTATAACTAGTTTTTAGTATTGAATTACCTACTTTAGTTTTAAGATACATTATATGTGTGATAGCCACAATTTTTTCATCTTGTTTGATAAATATTATATTATAACCACCAGGTGCATCAATCCATTTCCATTTCCAATAATTTATTGGGTCTTCATATAAATTCCATTCTTTGAAACATATCTTTAATAAATTAATAATGTCATATTCGTCACCTTCACTGTATGAATATATTTTTTTTGATGATTCATCAAACATATTTATATTATAAATAATAATCTTATTTATAGTTTTTATTATTTTAAGAAAACCGTTTTACCTTAATATAAATTTTCCCATATTCTGAATCTTATTTCTAAGTATGCCAAGACATCAGAGTATGTTTCAAAGTGCATGATTACTCCGTTTTCTGTTATATGATAGCCTTCGCCATCTAAATTAACGATAAGATTACCTGATGGTGGCGGTGGTGGTGGCGGTGGTGGCGTTCCATAGTACTCTATGATCCGTTCATAGATATCTTTAGGAGTTACTACCTCCATACCTAGGCTGTGTATAAGATCTATTACATCGTTTACGTCTTCTTGCGTATATGCTGCTGAATAGCTTCCTCCATCTAGATGGTTAAACAATATATACATGTAACCTCCATCACTTGCTTTCTTAATATTTTTCTTATCAATTTCTGGACTTGTGCTTCCGCCGTAAAATGCTGTGAATGGGAAAGCTACCTTGTTACTGGAAGTAAATGATGAACCTTTCACAAAAAAGAACTCATCATCCAATAGGTCTTGAGACTCGACGTCAGATATGTGTCTGTTACAATGTATATTATTGGCCCCTTCAATGATGCCGAGACTATGCAAGTAAGAGAGTTCTCCAATGGTATTCTCAGTAAATTCTATAGTGGGTAATATTTTAGGAGGGTAGCTATTATCGTACATTCTTGCATATACGCAAATTACCCATCCTTTGTTGTACAATCTTATTAGGTCTTCTTCGTCTGGATAATTTCTTCTTGCCGTGGCTACTGTCGCTTTGTACCCGTATTCATCACATTTAGGTTCAAGCCAATTCTCTACACCAGGATAGGGTCCATCAAGAGCAATCAATACAGCCCCGTTAGGGTAAAGAGGCTCATTCGGGTATGCTCTTAAATCATCGATTGAGAAAGTCCAGTCACTATAAGCGGAGTAAAACTTGAGTATAATCTTATAGATTTCACTCATGTCTATGTCGCTTGTCATGTAATAATATCCGGCGCTAGAGTAGATGTGGTGAGTCCAATCATTTGAGCCAAGGAGATTTATACCCTTATGATATGAGCCCCACCTGCACATCTTTCCATGAATGTCGTAAACCTCTAGATATATGGATAGGTCACTTGGTATGTTAGTGGTTTTTAAGTCGAATCCAATGTTACAACCATGGAGATCCACAGGCTCAGTAAGTGTTTTCTCTAACCTTAGTTTCTCGGAGCCATCACTCCGCGGTATCCCTGTGAGACCTGCTTCTCCAAAATTATAAGTTAGGCTCCCATAGATCGCTGTCCACTCAGAGTCCATATCGTCTATTAGAAAGCTTTCAGCATGGGTTAGAATGTATTCCTGCAAAGGCAAGTTGGATTCTGCTTTAACTCGGTAGATACTGTTTACATAGAAAAAGATACTAATAAATAACAAACTTAGAAAGGCCGATTTCATTTTTTTGGGGATATGTTCCATTTGTCCATACATCCCAGCAGCAACAGGTTTTAGACATATGCGGGAAAGTATACTGAATCATTTGGAGACAGTCATGTTTTTTTTCTTATTTACCTCCTAATATCCATATATAATTCTAATACATCTGGCATATATTCTTTTTGGGATAATTTAATTTTTTTAAGACAATCGATAAATTATAGACAAGAATGTAAATATATTGATATGTTCTGTGATCTAACATAAAAAATTAAAAATAAAAACGGTGTATGCGTTATCCACATTCGAATATTAGAAACTTCGTTACATCTGAATTATTAAAATAAATATTTTATGAGCTTATATCAACAAACATGTTTCCACCCATGCTTACATTGGGGAACTGAGTACGAGTATTATAACCCATCCAGATTTGATTACCCCCTTTCCAATCTGGAGATATATCTAATTGTATTATCCCATAGAGATATTCGTAATAGTCACCAAGCGAGCTTCTATAACTTATTACATAGTGTCTTATCCCTTTATACCAGTAATAATAAACCGTTCTTGCGGAAGTGCCAGTAAAATCAACTACGGTTTCCCAAATTATGCCATATTTATCAAGTACAAAGAATTGAGTCAGCACGGTTCCAGCAGTTATGTTGTAATTTATCCTTTGAACATATTCACCTGAATGCATTGCATCTATTGTCTCTGCTAATAAATCGATACTGTTAACTAAATCAGTTTTTTCAGAAGTTAGAGAATTTACTTGTGTTTGAAGGTTCTTTTTTTCATCATTAAGAGTAGATATTTGGGTTAGAAAGGTTGTTCTTTCTTCCGTTAGGGAGTTGATTTGGTTCTGCAGCTGGTTTTTCTCAGATGATAAAGTTGTGACTTGGTTAAGCAGATAGTCATTTTGTTTCTGGAAGTAATCATTTTCTTTGGCTAATTTAGTGACCTGACCCGATGTATATACATAGGCTCCACCAGCGCCTATGGCTAGACTTACAATTACTGCTATTACTAGGACAACATTGTTTGGCATACGTTCCACCTAACTTGTCACACGGATCTTTAAAAGAGGCTTTTCCTAATAAACATTAAATATATTTTTTCCATGATTTTACCAATCAGACTTTTTCTTGTTAATGTAATATACGGCGTTAACTCAGGTCCAAATTGAGATTTAAAATAAGATATATTTTCGTTATTTGCTCCTACAAAGTCAAATCGTTTTAAACCATTCTCCTTTGCTTTTTCAATATAGTCCCAAATCAACAATTCATTTACAGGTAGTGAGCGCGCATGTTCTGGTTTACTTCCACCGAACCAATTCAAATGTAGGTCATGATAATTAATTAATGCTTCTGACCCAACTTTTTTTTCACCTTGTTTAGCTATCCTGAATATGATATTATTTGGGTATGATTTTTTTAAATCATTTAAATATTCTTTGCTTATGATGGGTGAATTCATGTGTTGTTTTTTATACTTTTCTTTAATTGATTCAAATACATAATCGGAATCATTTGACTCGCATATTTCAATATTTTCTCTTTTAGCTTTATTTATTTTTTGTCTTTTTGTATTCTTCATTTCTTTTAATATCTGTTTTATTGGTTTAGATAAATCTAGCATATATGTATAATTTACGTCCACTGAATATTTGTTCCATTTAAAAATCCTAAAATCTATTAAATTAGGTGTAGATGTTATTAATAAATAATCTGGGTTGATTCTTTTTATTTCTTTATCTATTTCCATAAAAATTGTTTTTAAATAACTCTCCTTTTCATTAGCTTTTAAACTAAAGAAATCATTATGAAATACAAAGCCTAAATAAGGTAAACTCATTCTCGGTGGCGGAGAAAATAAAAGTTTTATAAAAAAGATATGTTTTAAAAAAAATGGTATGATGCACATTAATTCATCTTTTTCATAAATTCCATATGTAAGTAATTTATAATTACTATATCTTTCGATTATTTTTAAGAAATCCCATTTATGCATCAATGTCGAAGATTGATTGTTATCTATAAAGGAATCCCAAGTTTGTTGATCAGAAATTATCTTTATTACCAAATTTTTACCATCATACCAGTACTGATTATAGGATTAAAAATCTTAGTATTATGCACACATCTAATAGTGGAAACAACTGTAATAAGTTCTAAAATATTTAGATAAAACCATAAGACTTTTTTGACCTTTTGTCTGCTCTAGTTCCCACTAAATCCATAAACGCAGTAAAGATGTTATTTGAAGAACGCTCTAGACTCAAGACTGCAGCAGATATCATCCAATGTTCGCTTAAGAAAAAGAAAATGAATTACGAGGATATATCGATAAACATGTTTCCACTCGTACGAATTTCCGGAAACTGGGTACTACTAAAATAATTTAAATAAATTCTATTAGGATTACGATAATCTATCGCTATATCTAATTGAATTTCTCCATATAGATATTCATAAGGACCATTTCCGTTAATTGTACTAAGTGACCTACTAAAAGTTGTTACATAGTATCTCATTTCTTTATACCAGTAATAATATGTCACACTCATAGAAGTGCCAGTAAAGTCGATCACTGTTTCCCAGACTAGACCATATCTATCCAACACGAAAGACTTAGACTCTTGAGTTCCAGCTACTATATTGTAGGTGACAATCCGCGTCCAATTACTTGAATGCATCTCATCTAATATTTCTACCAATAAGTGATACCTATTTTCTAAAGCTGCGTTTTCGGTAGATAACGATGTAATCTGCGTTTGAAGATTTGTGTTTTCGATGTACAGTGTTGACGTTTGGTTTTCTAGGGTTGCTTTATCTTCTGTAAGGGAATTGACTTGGGTTTGAAGCTTGGATTTATCAGATGACAAGATTGCGACTTGAGTTAGTAGGTCTGCTTTTTCACTAGTTAATGCCACAGCTTGATTGTAGGTGATTGCATAGGCTCCACCTGCCCCTATGGCTAGACTTACTATTACTGCTATTATAAGGATGGTATTTTTTTGCATGTATTTCTCTATATAGATTTTTAGATATAAATAATTAGTTGTTATGCCTACTCATTCATAAAACCGAGTTAATAATTCTAGAGGCTTGTGGTAGTAGCCTTCTAGCATTTATCTAATAACAGTCTAACGCGTGTGTGAAAAAATGCATTCAAATGGAAAGTAGGTTTTTAATAGATGCTCTACAATACAATTCCTAGTACCTCTAATCCTACGAGAAATAAAAAACATAAAATTGCGATGAAATCTATTAAAATTCGATATCTACTTTTAAAGTCCACGATATAACCTGATAATATAACACTAATTAATAAAACAAGAGTATAAACTCCAATTCTTTCTTCCTTAATCATGTATAACCACATTGAAATAACTATGAAAATGGCAACAGAAGATATGATGTAACTTATTTTTGAATCAATCTTCATTGCGAACATACCTATGTAAATAGTTATTTAATGACCAGATTAAAGATATGATTGTAGTTAAGCTAAGTAGAGTAGCCATTATTGATGTTTCTTTAAAACCAAAGCTTGAAGATATAAGCATGTATCCGGTAATTGATACCAATAAAAAGCTTATGATAACGCCTAAACTCACTTTTAATAATATTTCTCTCTGTAAGTTACTAGGTATAATAATGTCCATTATCAGATATCCAGGTATAAATAAAGATAAGAGAAGTGTACAAGCATATCTTAGATACACGTATGGATAAACCTGTTGAAGTTTAGTTATTGAATAGAGGGTTAAAACTATATAGATTATTGTGACCCAGAAATATGTGTTATATAAAGAGAAAAAAAATTGCAAAAAATTTTGTGGAGGATCATCATTGATTAACTTATAACATGTGGAGTTCAAGTCATTATATATGATTTCTATTGCATCTATTCTTGATATTCCTTTTTCTAAGGTGATGTCTCTTATTGCTTCTTTAAGTGTCTGGCCTTTATAGGAATGTAGGATATCCGCATCAGTTAGTCCGTTGTCTTCATCCATATGGCAACCCACATATCATGATAAAGATAAGAATTATTTCGTACATCAAACATGTATAGTTCGGCAACTAGTTTACCACTAAATGGTTGATCGATGACGATGTTAATTGGATATGTTGTGTTTGTATCATCTTCAAGAATTATAAGATAAGATGACATAGTATTAACATCGAAGGGAGGTAAAGTATTCCCTAAACTTGAATTCTCCACCAATTTAATTTTAATCTTATATAACTTGGTATTTTTTTCATGATTTTCGAGGTAAATATTGAACGTTAAATCTTCACCAATTTGAACCTGGTGCGTGTATTCTCCAATCTTACCCGTTGGTCCTAGTATCGCCATCTCAGTATACTGTGCCGAGTAAAAAAAATTTTTCATAAAGGGATAAATTGCGATTATTATTAATATACTTATAAATATATATGCGAATTTTTCAATCATTTTGGGAGTTATTTTTTTCAATCCTCCAATCTCCTTTAATTGAGGCCCATAAAGAATAATATACAATATTAAAATATTTTTTAATCAATATCATAGATATAATTGATATAATTAAAAAAGCTATTACTTTAAAATATGTATAGATTTGTTCGGTTCGGCTAGTCTGCTCTATTGTTAAAGCCAACGACTTGGCTTCATTTGCTAATGTTATTGCATCTCTAAGGTTATTATCACCTCCTTTTACGGCTAAATCTGATGCTTGATTTAACATTATAATTACTACTGTCACGTTACCGCCTGCTTGCTCTGCATTGAGTATGGCTGAATAACTCTCTTCAATCGCTTTTATAGCATCATCCATTAAATCAGCATATACTGTATATGAATAAGGTGCCGATATAACTAATAATAAAATAACAATTTTATTTAGTTTCATTTTTCTAATCTTTCACCCATCATTTATTGCTTCATGATCCATGTTTTTGGGTTTTTTGCCATATTTATCGACCGCCAAGGTAATCAAGATTATAATCACTAAACCAGCTAAATACATTAATAAATCCATTTTATCAAATATATTTATAGGATAATTTATTGTCGTGATTTTATATTCTCCACCGTTTTCTACCTCAAATATTATGTATCCTTCCGGTGAGATTGAGTGGTCTATTATCTGTTTGTTTCGTTGTACAGCAATCACAGAATCAGATTTAATCTTGACTAGTATAATTGCATTATACCCGTTTGTATTTGCAGTGATTGTGGTAGTGGTTTCATTAGCGCTAGTATCGAATGTAGCGTCTATTTGATTACTATTGATCATATACCATTTATAGAACCCAGTTAAGCGAACACCGTTATTAATTATGTAGTATAACCAAGTATCAAAATTACTTGCATCTACAGAGGACCTAGATGGTTGAGGTTCAACCTCCGTCTGATGTACATAAATAGGAACGGTTGATGCACCTGATTTTGCTGCACCCAACCAGTAGTAAATCGTGGGATTCGTTATATCAGTACTCCCTGGGACATTTTGTGGAATAACCCTTAAGCTCCTAAATACCATATTCAGGTTTTCTTTTGCCAGAAGTGAATATGTAGAGTTATCTAAATTTCCTAAACTACACCAGGTTAAAGGTTGGGTTTCAAACATCTCCGAGATGATTTTATACTCTTCCATCATCATGGTTGTGGCATTTGCTAAATTCAATGTAGACAACCCCTCTGAGTAGTGTATACCGAGTTCCCATCCATCAGCGATTAATCCCTTCAGGTACTGAATAAAATTTGGATCATTCATGTAACCTATATCTGCAAATATTGTTGCATTCATATTAGCATCTCTAATCTCATCCATACCAGCAGCAACTGTACTTGCCGGATGGGGACCATCATATCCAAAGGCCTGATATTTATTAGATCCGATGGTAACGACGGAGTTCGGAGCATAAACTTGCTGAGTGACTCGATATAATTTTATTATCGTATTATCATCTGCTTCAGCAGAAGTAGCAGAGCGCGGCGTTAGTACAATCGTATCGGGAGTAAAAGTATTTAGGAATTTATCTTCTACCCATCTATAACGATAATAAGGTAACTCGACTGTACTGTTTTCAGTTTGTATTTTCTCCTTTTCCCAGAAAAAACGATAATAGGGTAACTCAGCTTTGTAGTTATTGTAAGAAAGGTAGGCTTTACCAACTGTAGTATCAGTGTCGATCGTTATTTCTACTCGATTGCTCGTACCTAAATCCCAGACGAAGGGAGAATTAAATTCATTAGTAGCATTGAAGTATTGGCCACGGATATAGAATCTAGAACCTCCACCACTAGAGTAGCAGTATAACATTACTCCACCTATACCGATAGAGACTCCTGCACCAGACCATGAAGCTGAATGGCTGTTGGACCACTCTAGGTCTATCAAGTATCTGCATTTAATTGAAGGTGTTAAACCGAATATATCAACTGTGCCTCGGTTATCCGTGCCTTTTGTTATGATTAAGTAATTATCTTCAGATCTTTTAGATATTTGTATAGCTGGTTGTTCTGTATCTGAGCTTTTTATTACATGAATATTTGAAGGTATTGATTCTATTAGTGAAAAATCTTGGTCAAAAATTGTCACCCACTCGTCTTCATTCAAACATAATGCTATAATTGAAGGGTTAAAATAAGGAATTATTATTAGAAGGAAAATCACTCTTCTTACACGTGTGCGAAACAAGGACAATTTGGCTAGTAAAACTTCATGTCTGATTTAAATTTTATCTAGTTCTACCTATCATCGCTCGCTCACTATAAATCCATCTCGCTCTCAAACTGTTTTGAGTTGCTACCCCACCACTCGCATATTTCATGACAGTTCGATAACCAAGCTCCTCTCTTTTCCCCCTCTGTTAATATTTTTTCATACATTTTTCTATGTTCAGATTTACGGGTGGAAAGCAAGGAGTCGTTATGCCAATTGATCGTAAGTACCCCATGGTTTCTCTCAACAACATCAATTATACGCAATATTTCTCCCCAATACTTACTCACTGTGAATCCCAAGGTAGGGTATGCAGCATCCATGACGATAAGTGGCAATTCTAATAAATCCAGTTCTTCGTCATACTCTTTGATGTATGGATGGAATGGGTGACACATCCCATTTATGAAGCCTGATCCTCTTCGATATCCGAGAGTTGTATCATATTTGAATCCAAGTTTAGACAAATGTTGCCATGTAATAGGAATATGCAAGTTTAAGTAATGACTTCTATAGCCTTCAGCATCGACGCCTATAATTTTCTCTAATATTGTTTTCTCTTCGGATAAAGCCTTGAAGTCATCATAAGAGAAATATCCTCCATGCAGCCCGATTTCGAATCCTCTATCTATTATTTTTCCAAGTTCGTTACATATGTCTTCGATGTCGTACCTGAATCTGAAAGGATCATTTTTTGAGGCAAGAAAGAAAAATGTTGATCTCGCATTATATTTCTCTTCTAAGGTCATAATTTCCCCAAAGTCTTGATATTTGCTTTTCTTTTTGTCTAAAAGCCCTCTGAAGGCGTCTCTTAGATTATCTATATTAGCAGATGTGACTAGAGATGTGATCGAATGAGCTCTGTGAATAATTGGTGTATAAATTTCATCAATGTCATGAGTTAAGCAGATAACAAAGGATTTATCTTCAGGATATTTTGGATCGTATCCGTTTTTAATTAAATAAGACGAGACGATTGGCTCTTTTATTAACTCTCGTTGCGCACGCGCACCAATATTTGTGTTATACTCAGATTCTAAAGAATAACAATTCCAAGCATCATCATAACTTTTTAAATATTCCTTCATCTAACTTTATCAACTACCTCTCGCATTTTTTAAAGTTACTATGAACATTCCTATTCATTTCATTCTAAACTACTTCTATGAGTCATGCGCTTTACTTTAAGCTATTACCAATATTTTCAAAAAGCTGGATAAAATATTTAGTTATATCAATTTTATCATTAATCAGCACATCACGTTTAATTTTCCATTCTTGTTTTAAACTCGAGGATCGAACTAAAGACATAGCTTTTATTACAATTAATTCTGGATTTTTTTCATACCCCCAGATCATTTCGTATTTTTTTTCTAGTTCCTCAAAGTTACCAAAATTTCTTAAAGCTGGATGAAATATAATGGCCGGAGTCCCTAAAATAGCAGCTTCTGTAACCATTGTTCCTGTATCTGCGATGAAAAGATAAGAATAATATAATAAATCATGAATATACCTATTTGGTATATTTAATCGATATTTAACTAATTCATCAGGACAAATCCCTTCAAAAGAAACAAATACTTTAGTTATTGAACTGATCCTTTTTACCAAATCAATCTTATCACGTGTTGAAAACCCTCTTTTAGAAATGTCATGTAAGGCATCGAATTTATTGAATCTAATTATTACATATTTTTCATTTTGAGATAAATTTAATATATTTAATACCTTTTTACTTGGCTTATAATATTTTGGATGCAGATATGCTAATTCTTTAAAACTATTTACTCTGATGTGATTTTTACCTAGATCTCTTTTGTAACATTCAGGAGTTATAATTATATTACTTAAATATATTAAAAAAATATATTGAATTTCTTGAAAAATACTTATGGTAGGCTCAGAATCTGTAAAGATTATGGATTTAGCTTTAAGGAAAAAAGAAGATAAGGCTGAATCGATTCCAAAACCGGATATAATATCAGGTTTAAAATACTTAAGTTTTTTAACAATATTGTAAATATCTATTGGCATGAAGATCATTTTTGATGATGCGTTTAAATTATATTTATTATAAAATGTAAAAGATAAATCTAATTCTTTCAATAATTGATATGTTTCACCATAATTTCTAGCTAATAACAATACTTTATGACCTTTCTTTTCAAGATCGTAAATAATGTTTTTATAAAAATGTACTTGAGATGGCGTGTTTATAATAAAAGCTACTTTCATTTTCTATAGTCACTTAGTCCATCACAAAAGAGAGAAAATATAAATAATAATACTCCGAGTAAAAAAAAATTGTTATTTAAGATAATATTATTAAATCCTAAAACAATTAAAATAAGGGAAGAAACAAATAACAATCCTATAAGTTTTAAGTTCTTAATATATTTTAAATATATCCTATTTATGAAAGAAATAAATAAAAAGTAAATAGTGTTGTAAATAAAGTTCATATATTTTATTTTCGATTTTTCTTTTCCATATTTTGCAGGAATTTTAACGTTAAGAACACTAATGTTTTTAATATTACTTTTTATTAACATGTCGTTTTCAAAATTATAGCCTTTAGATAAATCATCTAAAGGGAGAACGCTCAGTGCTCTTTTTGATATAGCTACATAACCATTTTGTGGGTCCTCGATCCTCCAGTAACCCGATGTAATTTTAGTTAAATAATTTAAAACGATGTTACCAAAAAGCCGCCAAAGACTCATACCTTCCCAATAACCCATAGCTAAACGATTACCTTTTGTGAAATCTGCTTTTTTATCAATAATGGGCTCAATGAGTGCAGACAGATAGTCAGGATCCATCTGATTATCACCAGCCATTACAGATGTAATATCGGCATCATATTCCATACTTTTCTTAAATCCACTTATAATGGCCCCCCCCACTCCTTGATTATCTATATGATTAATTAAAAAAATCCTCGGATCTCTCTGTTGATGTTCTTTAATTATTGAGTACGTATTATCAATTGAAGCGTCGTTTATAACAATTATATAATCAACATAATCGGGTATAGTTTCTAGAGTAAAAGCGATTAGCTCTTCCTCGTTGTAGGCGGGTACTACCACCGCTACTCTGTGATCTTTATACATTTAATTCCTCAGAGTATGTAGTTCGTTGATATGATTTTTTTAGTTTTATACATTTAGAATAATCCTGTCAATTTTTGATAACTTTTTCGCATTAATTTATATACAAAATTATAATCTTTACAATATTTATAGTATGTATGTGGTTCGCTTCCTAAACTTTTTTTAAACTGTTGTAATTTTTTATTCACTCTATCATCATATGCGCAAGGACCTAAATTGTATTCTTTTATATCCTTTAATTTAGCATATTTTATTATTTCCCAATGGATTAAATAGGTTGCGTTTCCTGATAATTGTCTTATAATTTTCTTTGGTGAGTATCTATAAGATGCAGTGATCCAATATATAATATTATTTTCATCTTCTAAAAAAACGCTTCCTGAGATTATATCATTTCCATATTTAGCAATAACTAGGGTTCCATGTTTTTTGATTTCATCTAGTTTATGTATGTTGTACCATTTTAAATGTTTCTTAGATTTTAAGTGATCTTCGTACATCTTGTAAAATTCTTGATATCCTTTATTAAATTCGATATTAATGCCTTCTTTTTCTGCTTTTTTAATATTTCTATGAGCGTTTCTATTCATGTTATTCCAAATTTCTTCTAAGCTTTGTGTCAAATCTATAATATAACAAATTTCTTTATTACAGCTAAACGACGGAGCATCAATTTTATTTTTAACTGCCCTAAAAGAAATGGAGCTGTAACCATCAATATTAAAAATTGTGTCGCTATAATGGATTACTTTATTTTTAAAGAAAAGAACGTTGAAATCAAATTCTATTATTTCAGGTTCACCCATCCTACTATCCTTTCTAAGTATATATTTGGTTTATTGATGGAGAATTCCATTTTTCTAAAAAAAGGTTACTTACGATGGATTATATTAAAATAGTCTGTAATTAAGTAGTTCATATCTGTAGATAGAACGTTTTATCTAGAGATAAACCTATGAACGCTCTAGCATTAGTTCGTATGTAAGCCAGTATTATGATCACTCTTCTAGGTTTTATTATATTTTACCTACTAGTTGAGCTGCCTCCATCTCACAGCGTTGTACATGTTGTTAAGTGTTAATAACCGCGCGAAGGCTTCGCTTGCCCAACTCGAAGCCTCTTGGTATCCAAGCTTTATTGAGATATCTATGATGATTCTCATTTTATGATAACCATATGATTCCAAGTGCCTGGAATACTCACTTCTCAGAGCCAGTTCAAGATTCAGCATTATCTTAGCTATTGTATCAGCAAGTCGTGGACTCTTTACATGATTAACAAGCTTAATTGTTAGATTGATAATGCCTCTCTCTAACCCGTCAAGGACCTTATACCAGACATGTTTCCTTATAGCAAGTTTCCTTACTTCCCTGAGGTGAGCAATGGATAGCATATAGCTTTCATTAGTAATCGGCAGTGCATATAATAGTATCCATAACTACTCTATATTATGTATGTAATTTATAGTGTGTTTATATTCTACTATAAACTACTTTCTCATTCTAAACAAGAAATTTATTAAATATCTAAAGTTGGTATAAATGAATAAATACATCTAAATTTAAGGCTGAGCCATCTAATTTACACTGAAAGGAGACGATCATTACTGTCTGAAGGTTTTACGGAGATAGCTCAAAGCTCGGCTCGAGGCGGCTTTGTCCTTTTTCTCGGGCAAATCGCTTCATATCTCCTATCTGCAATAAGCACAATCATTATCGCTAACTTTCTAGGCTCTTACAGCCTTGGTGAGGTCACTATTGTCATGGTGCCTGCCAGCATAGCCATCTTATTGAACGATTTTGGTGTTAATAATGCGTTAACAAAGTATATTGCACAGTATCGTTATGAGGGAAAAAAAGATAGGGTAAGAAAATTGTTGGAGGCAGGATTCGTATTCAACTTAGTTTCGATGACCCTTTCAGCAGCGCTACTATATTATTATGCGAACCTGATAGCTGAAGGGTTCCTGAAAAACCCGGATTTAAGTTCCCTCTTGAGGGCAGCGTCATTATATGTCTTCGGTGAAGGGCTTTTTACGATGGCTCAGGCCGTCTTCGTAGGATACGATAGGATGGACATTAGGGCTGTTAACCAACTAATTTGGGCATTCTTTAAATCATTCACTCCGCCGATCCTTGTCTGGTTAGGTTATGGGCCATTCGGCGCAGTATTGGGGAATGCTATTGCCGTTTTAATTTCTGGAGTATTCGGAGTTTTTATTATCTTTTTCCTCGCTAGGACAGAGTTATCTGGTGATGATTATGATATAATATCAGGGTTGAAGCTTATCCTAGCTTACGGATTTCCCCTCTACTTGGGGACAGTAGCCGTTGGTGGTTTACAGCAACTCTACTCTGTATTAATGACGTTATACATAGATTTGGAAAAGATTGGCAACTATTACGCGGCAATTAACTTCGGTGTCATCGTTAATCTATTTACAATACCTCTTTCTACCGTACTTTTTCCACTTTTCTCAAAGATGAACAATCGTAGAGAGGCATTGAAGCCTCTATTCCAGAGGGCTGTGAAATATACTTCGATTTTAACTATCCCTATTACATTCGCACTGATCCTGCTCTCAGACTCGATCGTTAAAATAATATATCCTGTTGGCTTTGATTATACATCCCTTTACATGAAATTTTATCTTGTTATGTTCCTCTTCCAAGGAATTGGTAGTCTTACTGCTGGTAGCCTTCTGAATGGTATCGGCGAGACACAAGTAACTTTAAGGATGCAACTGATCTCTATTATATTTGGGGTTCCATTAAGTCTGTGGCTCATACCCCAATATGGAATTTTGGGTATGTTGACAACGATGATCATAGCTCCTAGATTGGGGTTAATTTACGGACTCTATTGGATCAAGAAGAATCTCGACATTGGCTTTGATACAAAGTCGTCATTTTCAATATATATCTCTGCAAGTATAGCGACACTAGTAAGCTATGTCCCTGTCTATCTTCTCCAAAAAAATAGTATCTATACTATATTGATTACTCTCCCAATTTTTTTCCTCTTGTATTGCATTCTTATACTTTTAACAGGAGGATTAGTGAAGAACGACCTTAGGGAATTAAGCTCTATATCCGGCTTTCTAGGTCCCTTAAAACCATTAGTTACAATACTTCTAGATGTTGCTAATACTATTTGTCGTTATTAAATTACATGCACAAATATTAAAAGCAATTTAATCAGATAGTGAATGAACATGCATTTATAGCTTACATATAGGTATTAAAGTATCTATAAATTATCTTTGAGGTTATTCTCGTCAATGAGAAAAACATTTTATTCCATTTAGAAAAAATGTCTTAGTCATTAGCCATAGTTTAACATTCCCACATTTTTAATATCTTTGTTAAGCCAGAACTGATAAAAAGTGTAATGAATAGATATCTTCTACCTACAAACTATTTTTTTACCATAAAGATTATTTTTCTTGAATTGATACAGGTCTATGCTTTAATGGCCACAGTTTGCATCGTATGCCTGCTTAATTATTTCATGTTCCGCTCTTTTTACAACGAGTTCGATGAAAGATATAGGTTTACGATCGATGCGGTAAAAAAGAAGATGATGCAGATAAATAAGGAGATGGAAGAGCTACTCAAAGAAAGGATGTTGGATGGAGAAGAGCCGCATGAATTAATAGAGTTCGGGAGAGTCTGGCGAAAAAAGCTTCATGAATTACATGGATTAGAGGAAGAGAGAAACACGATGGATGGCCACATAGTGTTTCAGTACTATCTGCTCATGTTTGGCTTAGCCTTCGCAGTATACGATCTCCTTAACCCTTGGCCAGTGATGATGTTGTTTGGAAAATCAGTTCACCTCTACTTCCTCGGGTGGATCTTCACTTTAATTGGAGTCGTATTCATCATAGTAAGCCGCAAGGCATACATCAAGCTGATCAATATTTTAAAGGAAAACCAGACTTTAGTCACGAAGGTTTACTCGGAAGAAACGATAGAAGATGACCTGCAAGTATATAAAATTGAAAGAATACAAGACGATACTCCATTAATTAAAAAAGAACCAAGGTAGCCATTAGACCCACATGATCGACTTTAAGTAACATAATACATACAATTTTTAATTCATGGAGGATTATAATGTGAATAAATATGTAATTTTATACATGAAATTCTAAATCTATAACAGATGTATAATATTTGTTTATCTAATAGTCATAATTTATTGTCTAATAAGAAATAATAACTTGATTATTGATTATGGCTAACATGAACAATAGTAGAGAACTTGATAGGCAGAGAAGACAGATAGAGCTACTTCAAACTGAAAACAATGATCTGAGAAAACGTCTCAACATTATGGCAGGGGTAATTGAGGAACTTATGAAATTCAACGAAAAAAGATGATGTCAAAAATAATAAACACGTTTGCAAAGGTTGGTAGTAAACTCCCTGACTTATTTTTCCTAGGAGAACAGGATTTAATCGAATAGAGATACCACTATAGATATGTGAAACGTGTGAGGGTGATAATTTATATGGCGGGTCTGGAAGGATTCGAACCTTCGACCAATGGCTTAAGAGGCCACTGCTCTGACCTTGCTGAGCTACAGACCCAACACTTCAACTTCTCATCCTTATTTCTTAAAAATGTTTTAGAACGATGTTCTGCATTATAAAATTAACAATTCAATGGCACACATGATACTCTCAGCTCATATTATTATAGCATATATTAAATAAAATTAGCCTTGATAAATAATTATATTTATGATTTTCAATGATTTTTTAGTATTTTTTAAGTAAGTTTTATTAATACGAATATCGCAGAATATTTGGCGAAAAAAAATAATTAAGGCTATTAAATGTGGAAACCTTATTGATGGTACGGGATCCTCGGCGCTGCGTGATGTCGTCATCATTATTCAAGGTAACATGATAAATGAAGTAGGGCCCAGTGACGAGGTAGAGATACCTGATGGAGCATTGGTAATTGATGTATCGGGTAAGACCGTTGTACCTGGGCTAATAGACAGTCATACTCATTTCCTAGCAATGGGATATAGGCTCACACAGATTGATTTAAGTGATGCAACCTCAATCAGAGACATTATTGAGGGCTTGGATGAGTATATAAAGACTAGAGAGGTTCCTGCTGGGAGATGGGTTCAGGGAAGAGGATGGGATGACCAGAATCTCAAAGAGAAGCGATATCCGACAAGATACGACCTTGATAAAGTTTCAACTGAGAACCCTGTTATCTTGACTCGTGTATGCGGGCATATGATGGTTCTAAACAGTGTCGCTCTCAACGAGTGCAACGTCTCCAAGGAAACTCCAAACCCATCTGGAGGGGTAATAGATAAGGATGAAAATGGAGAACCAACAGGCGTCCTCAGAGACGCGAGAGTCCTCGTCCAACCATTTGTCTCCCCACCAACCTATGACGAACTGAGACAGGGGCTGAGAGATGCAATTAAACACGCTCACAGCCTAGGCGCAACCTCTATCCATGACGCCAGTAGACCCGATGAACAGGCCATAAACACCTCCAGCACCCCATATGTCGATGCACACAGAGATGGGGAACTCAAGTTAAGGTGCCACGTAATGACCGGGTACCCAAGAGAACCAGAGGGAGACCACTGGCTAAGCTTCGGCACCCTTAAGATCGGAATAGACGGATCAATGGGGGCGCAGACGGCTCTCCTGTACGAACCATACGTGAACAACCCAAACACCACAGGGGTCCACGTCGGGGACAAGGAACTCAACAAGGAGAGGGCTCTTAAAACCCACGCGAAAGGGGGCATCATCGCCATACACGCTATTGGAGACCTTGCCATTACTGAAGCAATCGATAGAATCGAGGAAGTACTAAATTTGGAGCCTAGAATGGACCACCGATATAGGATCGAACACTTCGAGTACCCTACAGACGAAGACATAACCCGTTCAAAAAAACTCGAAATAGTGGCTTCAATGCAGCCTAACTTCGTTGGGGAATGGGCTTGGCCGGGGGGAATGTATGAAACAAGACTGGGTCATAGACGACTCCAGAGATGTAACCCGTACAGACGTCTTTTGGATCTAGGTTTCCATTTACCGTTTGGTTCAGATGGCATGCCGTTTAATCCATTGTATGGTATCTGGTCAGCAGTAAACCATCCAATAAAGGAAAGTAGGATTACAGTTGAGGAAGCCGTGAAATGTTATGCCCTGGAAGGCGCTTACGCGACTCGCGAGGAAGACTTTAAGGGATCTATTGAGCCAGGTAAGATAGCTGACATAACCGTTTTTCCATTCGATATCACGTCAAACGAATTTAAACTACAAACAGACGATCCAGGTATCATTGAGGCTGAGAAGAGGAGGATAAAAAAGATAAAGGCATTCTTGACGATGATCGATGGAGAAATAGTCTACCAACAATAATATACAATATTCTAGTCTTTCTCTTTGTAAGCAATCCAACATAATTCATTGCAGCGAAAAAACTCTTCTTTTAAGAATAATATATCTAACTGATGATATAGATCTGTATTCTATCGAATTTTTATCTTGTCTTTTCATTTTACTCCTTGAGTAGTAGCTGTGAAGCCCAGTGATGAAATAGATAAGTACGATGACTGCATACATGACCCACACTTAAAATGTACTGAACAAAGGTCTTGCATTACATGCTTAAGGATCGAAAATCAGATTGCGAAAAAATGGATTAGTTATGTGAAAGATACTGTGTTAGATAATCCGACTGTTCTAGACTTGCAAATAGTAGAAACAGAAGTTTAGCTTGCATAATCGAAGTCACTCGCTGATCTCTAAGAAAACGTCGTCTCCGTCGTTTATACCGTGAACATTGTTTTGACTGTATGTCTTTTTATATGATACAACTATCCATGATTCAATGTATCCGTTTGGCCATTGTGCCCTCAGCTATTTCCTCGTCCTTTTTTATAACAGGTTTAGAAAGGAAAACTATAAATTACCCGTGTTATTTTTCGCGTCAGTACTGCCTGACTTTGATTTATTATTATATAGATATATTCCACATAGAGGCCCAACGCACAGCGTAATCATAATTACTTTCTTTTTCGTACTCTTTTACATCTACACCAGAAATGGGATCCCATACTATATAGCGTTATTATCGCATTCATTGATAGGAGATTTATTTACCGGCTCAGGTGTTCAGCTATTCTGGCCATTAAGTAACAAATGGTTTAGCGTCCCATATGAATATAAGTTAATAGGGAAAGAAATAGTACTCGTCGAATCGATCCTATTCATAGCGATGCTTATTCACATATATTTTAATAGAAAAAAGGTAAATGGTAACCCTAACAAAATAGAATGAATAGACCTCCCCCCCTTTATTTTTAATTTAAAAACAAATTTATATGTTAAAATAATGCATGTATATTCTATTTTATACATTTTTTTATATATAGCTACTCTTCTTTCTAGTTATGCATTTTGAATATCCTTATGAGGATAAAAATAATGAGTTATATATCGATGGGGTATCAAGCATCAGTTTAACGAACCAATACGGAACACCACTTTATGTTTATAGTGAGAACCGAATACGTGAAAAAATGATTAATTTAATCAGATCATTGGAAAAATACTACTTAAAAACTAGAGTACTTTACGCATGCAAAGCTAATACAAACCTCAGCATCCTGCGACTTCTCAAAGGTATGGGCGTGGAGATCGATGCTGTCAGCCCAGGAGAGGTATATCAAGCACTTCAAGCAGGTTTCCAACCCAATGAAATTCTGTTCACCGGTACAAGTGTAAGCGAAGACGAAATGGTCTACCTAAGTAAAATGGGTATACGAATGAATATAGATTCCATCTCCCAATTAAAGAAGTTGCTAAAAATAAACATGCCTGAAACCATCTCCATGAGAATAAACCCAATGATTGGAGCAGGACACCACGAGCATGTCATAACGGCTGGACCAGATGCGAAGTTTGGGATCTGGGAATCACAAGCATCTGAGGCCTATGAAATAGCTTTAGAAGCTGGCGTCAAAAAGTTTGGTATGCATATGCATATTGGATCGGGTATAATGGATGTGGATGTGTATATACGAGCATTGAGTCGCCTACTTAATGTAGCACACAATGTGAAGGTGTCTAAAGGTATTAACTTCGACTTTATAGATATCGGTGGAGGTATAGGAGTACCATATCTCCCAGACGAAAAAGAAATCAATCTCAAATCATTCATTGAAACTATCTTCGAATTTATGAAAAAGAAACTTTCCGAATATGATCTCGGTGAACCTGAGATCTGGCTAGAGCCAGGTAGATACATAGTTGCTGATTCAGGGGTCTTATTAACAAAAGTAACTACATTGAAGAAGACTTCAGGAAGGGTTTTTGTGGGTGTTGACGCTGGGTTTAATACCTTAATTAGACCCGCCCTATATGGGGCATACCATCACATATTGAACGCATCTGGAGTGAATAAACCCTTACATAAATATGACATATACGGTCCTTTATGTGAATCGGGAGACATCTTCGCTCGAGAACGCGCTATTCAAGAGATCGATGAAGGAGAAATACTTGCCTTCCTGACTACTGGTGCATACGGATACTCAATGGCCAGCAACTACAATACCCGACCAAGGCCAGCTGAAGTACTGGTTTCAAATGGCGAGTCTCGAATCATAAGAAAACGTGAGACACTGGAAGATCTAATACACGGTCAAATCATTCATGAAGGTAGTTAGATGTCAGATCTAATTCATCAAACCTTGGACTTATTCTTCTTCTATGTCGGATCGTGTATCCACGAAATACAAGACGCTTAAACTTTAATACACGGTTAATGTTTTTTAATGGATTTCTGTTCTTTCTCGAATTTAAATAAAAGGAGTATGTAAATGTACGCTTATGAAGCCTTTACACGTTTGTTTCTTTAGAAAATTTAATCAATCAGGACTACTATAGAAAGAACGATGTCTAAAGAAAGTACAGTAAAAAGAAAAAAGGATAATCCTATTTCTATTATGCTTTTTATTGTAGTTCTTATCTTATCGTTATTAACTGGATATTTATATTTCCGTTTAAAAGAATACAGCAATATAAAGGATGAATACGAATCATTATATAATAAAACCCTGATTCAGGAGATATATTATGATAATTTATCTAGCATGTATTCTGAGATAAGGATAGAATATGATCAGTTATCCAGTAGTTATAAAGACATATTACAGAAATACTATAATTTAACAGACGAATATGGAAGTGTATTGAAATATGAAAAAGAAGTTACGCTGGCAGTCAACGAATCAACAGTGCTACCTATTAAATCGAATTCAACCTACATCTATGAGTTACCTTTTTCAGGCTATATTATTATGAATTTTACGGCAGACGATGACGTATATATATGGATTGGCAGCTCTATGGTTGATGGTATTTATTTTGCTCGATACCCGAGATTCCCTGAAACGGCTGAAAATGCGTCCTTTATCGTGCCTGTTGCCCGTGACGTTTATGTGTTTATAGGTAATCCCAACGAGTTCAACGAAGCTAGAGTTAACTTTTCCATTAAATTTGTTTATTAATAAACATATTAAGATCCTATAATCACTATATCAAAGCTGAATGACGACATGGGCGGTGCGCTGCCATCCACGCTTAGGTTTAGAACTATTGCTACCACTTGACCAGGTGAAATGCTTACACCATCATAGTCCCATTCTAGAGTCATATGATCTTGTGAATCGCTAGGAGACCAGTTTTCGGTTTCTAGGCTAAGAACCACCCCGGTTTCACCATTGTTTTTTACATAAATGGTCTCTGAAGAACTGTCTCCTGCTTCAATCTCCCCCCATATGACATTTGTAAGCGGTTGTGTGCATGCTTGATCACTGTATATATCGATCTCGACGGTTGGCTCTGGAGGAGGAGGCGAGGGGGTACTTGGAGGGCTTCCCCCCGAACCAGCGGGAGGAAGGGAAGGGGCGACTATAACTCCAGATGAACTAAATGTTTCAGTTGATTGGAGAAGTCCAGTAACAGATAGAGAGCCAATTGTAAAGCATGCAGATATAATGATTATTGCGAATATCTTATGTTGATTACTTCCTGTTGTCATACCGCTTTGTCTTACTTGACAGAATTTTAATTGTTTATTGAATAGAAACACATCTTATCAGATAATATCTTTATTATATATTTAATGAACATCTGATGTAGTTAAATAAGTATCTATTATATGTTTGGTTATGTAGATATTCACTTTCCATAATCGTTTTTATGAAAAAGATGGATTCATGATCCATCGGTATGAGATTGAAAATCAACAACCTGAGACAATCCAATAAAGCTACAATCTTAGGATTAATAATAATCTCAACAATAACCAGTATAGGTGTTTCAGGCCTATTATCTGCCTCTAAAACACTGAGTAGCAGCGGCTCTATCAAAGCAATTAATGTTGGTGTATATGATGATATTGGCTGCACCCAAGCGTCGTCTTCTATAGACTGGGGCACTCCCGAGCCTGGAGATTTAGTGACAAAGACTCTATACGTGAAAAACCTAGGAAACGCAGATATGACTTTACACTTGGCAACTACCAACTGGACACCTGCGGCTGCATCTAACTATCTAACCGTTAGTTGGGATAGGGAAAGTTCTGTTTTATCTCCAGACGAGGTAGTTGAAACTACAATAACTCTCGGCGTCTCAAACAGTATTACGGGAATTGATACATTCTCGTTCCAAATAATCATCGAAGGAACTGGCTAATCAAAAAATATCTATTAACGTTATTATCACTGTTTACGATGCTACAATTATTATATCGAAGTTAAACTCATGGATTTCTGGACAATCACCACTCACAGACAATGTAAGCACAATCTCTTTTATGCTACCCGCCATTAACATCGAACCATCATAATTCCAGTCAAGCCAGATGTGATCAGTAGCATTACTTGGACTCCAGTTTTCCGTAGCCAGACTTAAAACAACGCCCACATCGCCACTGTTTTTTGACATATTTTTTTTTATTTTTCCCATCGCCAGACCCTATCTCACCCCAAATGACTTCGGTTAACTTCCGTGTACATTCTCTATCTGTGAAAACATCTATCTCAACTTTGGGCTCCGGAGGCGGACTTTGCGGTGTACCTCCGCCTCCACTACTAATAATCATGGGTGGATTTCTGACAATTACTCCCGATGATGTAATTTTTTCAATGGACTGGAGAAGTCCAGTTACAGATAGTGATCCTATGGTGACTACAATTGTTAATAGTATTAGTGATAGATACTTTTGTTTGCTATTTATGGGTGTCATCTATGAAAGTATGTTGCTAATGTTCTTTTTAAATTATCACATCCGTTCACTATTAAATAGTGCTATAATTTAAATATTATTCCTTAAAAATAAGGATTTTAAAGGATAACTTAAAAGAACGTTTCACAATATTGCAATTGTTTTTAAATTATAACCCATATTTATTTTTTTAAATTATGGTTTTAAAGTAATTTAGTTTTATTTATGATGAATAAAGATGTGATGAACACACATATTTCTTTTATAAATAAAAAAAATCTTTACCATATTTTTAAGTTTAAACTCATATGTTTTACGTATAATAATAACGCATTTTTTAACTATCACTAATTATTTTTATTTCATAACTATCTTTTTAAAAATTGATACTTTTTATAAATTTAAGGAAATAACTATATTGTTTCTTTAGGTTATGATATATCCTTTTTAAGATTTATATTGGGATATTATAAATCATCGATACCTATCTCAGGCTTTTTATTATATGTGGGATCAATTAATTTTGTTGATAAAAGACCGCTTTTCTTCAACTCCCCAATAAGGACCGTTCTTATCCACTCTGAAACATAAAGCCCCTCTCTGTAGGCCATCTGCTTTATTAACTCGTTAATCTTAGGTGTGACTCTAGTGGCAAGGAGAACCGTTTTTGTATTCGATTTTGATCTGCCCACGTCTTTAGTCTCAGGTCGGACTCTGTTGAAGGTATTTTTAGAGGATTATGTAACATGATTCTAGTATTATATTTCTTAAGAATATTCCTCTCGTTAAATGACCACTTAAAGAAATTAAAAATACTCTAATACTTGAACATGAGAGATTGGTAAGCAACTTACTTTATTCGTCAACGTTATTGCGCCCTCGGTCCCAGCTGTTTCTATATAAGCTTACTAATTTCCCTGGATTACTGAATAAATGATCCAAAATATTTGGCTTGCATTGTATGATGTTAAAAATACTTTATCAGCTGCATAATGTCTCTAACAAATGTTTCTTTAATAAAACTCAAGTTCACATTGATCTTAAATTAAAATATATTATATAAAGCAGGACGGCCTTACTTTTTATATATTTAATAATATGACAATGTTCCATATTCCTGCAATTATTCTTACAAAACCCGATATGAATGGAAACACTAGAATAATATTGTTATCTTCAGTCGTCAGTCTATACCAATATAATCTGATTATTAAAATAATTGAAATAAATAATAGTATATCTAGATACATCCATAAACCATTTCTTATCAATGAAAACGTAAGTTGATTAGTTTCTTGAAGCCTAAAAACGCTAATACCAGCAGTTGTTGTAAGATGATCTAATATTAGACCTATACCATAAATTATAAATACGATTCTTTGGATGTTTAAAATTTTCATAGTTCTTAATTCTATAATGGTAATAAGTAATAATAATAAATGAGCAGCAGATAATAGTTTAATTTTAATTAAATAAATATTTATGATATAGTAACTTAATGTAAACACAAAAAAAATTTAATGACTATAAAGCAATATTGGGAGAAAAACATAATCTATGATTACAGTATTAATGCAATGAGTTACTTCAGCAGTTCATATGATTAAGAAAAGTCATGGATAAATGTGATTCTATGCTTATAATATGTATTTAACTCTTGATGTATTAATTATTTCATTTCTCAAAAGAAACAATTAAGTTATTTTTATTGGATTAGAGATTGTTGAGAGAAAAATATTTGTAATATTATAGACGCATAGAATTTTTTATTTGAATAGTGACCCTGACTCTTATAGGTAATTTAATATCCTCGATACAAAAATGAATTAATTCGGCAAACGTCTTATTTATTAAAAAAGTGGTATTTTCTATGTTATTTCACTGTTACGCTTTTTGCTAAGTTGCGCGGCTTGTCGGGGTCGCAGCCTCTTAGGACGGCTAATTGATATGATAGTATCTGTATTGGAATTATTTGAGTAACTGGATTAAGTTCCTTGACATCGGGTACCTTGATAAAGAAATCGAATACTTCGTTGTTCTTACTGTTTATACCTATGATGTATCCTCCACGAGCTTTTATCTCCATAGCATTTGATATGATCTCTTTTTCGTTGTCTTTTGCGCTAAAAACTATGCAAGGAGTACCTTTCTCTATAAGAGCTATTGTACCGTGTTTCAGTTCTCCACCACTGAATCCTTCAGCATGGATATATGATACTTCTTTTATTTTCAATGCTGCCTCTAGCGCCGTTGGGAATTGCAGTCCTCGTCCGATGGTAAAGATGTGTTCCTTGTATTGTAGTATCCTTGCTAGCTCACGGATATAATCCCTCGAGTTTGCCGAAGTTAAGTTGTAGATTACATTCCATAGGTATTCGAGCTTCTTAACTCCTTCCTCATATCTTCCAGCTAAAGTATATACGAGTAGAGATAACACAGTGAGTTGCGCAGTGTATGTTTTTGTGGATAATACGCATATCTCTGGGCCAGCATTCAACAGGAGAGAGAAATCGGAGTTTCTATGTAATGATGACCCAACTACGTTTACGATGGATATGACCTTGCTTCCCTTCTTTCGCGCCGTTCTTACAGCGTCGAGCACATCTATTGTCTCTCCACTCTGAGAGACAGATAATACTAGTGTTTCTGGTGTCAGGAAATGCTCATAATTACTGAACTCTGAGCCAAGGATCACGTTAACGTGCATTGTGGCTACCTTCGAGAATAGATAGCTTGCTGTAAGACATGCATGATAAGAACTTCCGCACGCGACTAGGAACACTCCTTTAGCTTTTTGTATCTCTTCTGCGACTTTGAAAAGAGTCTCTTTGTCTTGGTTGATGGCACTTTTTACTGTATCGACTTGTTCTGTGATCTCCTTCATCATGAAGTGGTCAAAGTTACCTTTTTGAGCTTGTTCAAGGTCCCAATCTACGCTGTGAATCGGCCTGGACACTTTTTCGCTGTTGATCGTGTTATAGAATTTTACTTCGTTTTTTATTCCGTCAATAACAATAAAGTCGTTGTCATGAATATAGATTACTTTCTTAGTGTGTTCGATAAACGCCGGGATGTCACTAGCTATAAAGTTTTCATCGTTACCGATTCCCACGACAAGGGGGGAGCCATTTCGTGACCCTATTATTTTTCGTTCGTCCTCATACAAGGCAAGTACAGCATAGTAACCTTGAAGCTGTCTGAAAGCGTCCATTGACGCCGACGTGAAGTCTTTGCCTTTCCGCATTTCATACTCTATAAGGTTAGGTATGGTTTCTGTGTCCGTTTCACTATAGAATTGAAAGCCTTCCTTTGTTAACGTTTTTTTAATTTCTTGGTAATTTTCAACTATGCCATTATGGATAACGACGACCTTACCGTTGTTTGAGGTATGCGGGTGAGCGTTCTTTTGGGTGACACCGCCATGTGTTGCCCAACGTGTATGCCCAAAACCATAATCTCCATGTAATGATAGAAAATCATGTTTCTCGTTTATCTCATCAACTCTTCCAACATCTTTTAGTATCATTAACCCATTTTCGCTTCCCGCCACGGCTATTCCTGCCGAGTCATATCCACGATACTCGAGTCTCTTCAAGCCGTTAAAAATTATCTTCGCAGCCCGTCTATACCCCATGTAACCGAATATTCCACACATTTAAATCACCTTTACTCAATTTGTTTTTCCATTGTCAACATTGTTGTACATAATCTTATGGATCACCATTCTATGTATATAATCTTTATTATTTATTGAAAATATATTGTTTTTAATCAATGTAATATGTGTGAACTTAATAAATAATTAATATTTTTTTATAAAAATATTGGTTTTAAGGTATTTCTCTATAATCAAACTGTATCACACTCAAACATAAATATTAGTTATTTAATAACATACTTCTTATTATCATATAATTTTTAAATTCCACCTAAATGTGATACGAATCCCCAGAGGGATACCACTAAAAACGTATTACTCATATTTTTTAAAAACTATCAAGTACAGGCACTTAAGGCTTTAGATGTCGATGAAGGATTGACTAGAAGTATTAGATGCAGTGTGAACTACCAATATTTCGACTGCCAGCACAATCAACTTTCTCAATGACTGTGTGGAAAACAACTTGTTAAAGGTTGAACACATCACGGGTAAAGGAGGGCAAAGGGGAATCTACAAACCAAAGAAAAGCGAAGCCGAGACCAAGGAATATTTGAAAAGAGCAACATAGCTAAAATGAAAACGCTCTAACCTCCTAAAATAAACACAAATGAAATCAAGAACTTATTTGAATAGCGTCTCTTAATAAGATCGTAAGTCACTCGTTAAAGTATAATATAGTTATTTATTGGGTGCCAAAGATTTAAATGGATTACAGATTTTACATGGCTGCCAGAATAGAGTAAATATATCTTCCTTGTAAAATCGGTGTGCTTCTTCTGTTGATTCGAACTTAAACCACCCACCTCTACTATTAGTATCATTGATAGGTTTACTGTGCTGATCATAGGGTTTACAGTAAATACACGTCTCTTCGTGCAGTTTAGCGATTCCAGTGGATAGGTCAACATTTAACCAATATTTCATACATTAGAGTAATAAGGCGAACTGAAAAAGCATATCGAAAAGAGTTCCATGATATAAAATTATTTTAGAGAAAATCCTGAAGAATATATCAACGTGAACTTTAAGTGATATTAATTTGTTATATTCATTGGTATCTTTTCATAATCAATTAATTAGCAATGGAATCTGAAGTGCATCGAATCAAACACTCACATAACTTGTGCCAAACCATTCTCCATTAGATTAGCTTACTAGTCCCTGCAACTTACATTGAAAGACTGTTATTTGAGATTTCAGTAATTGTATCAAATATCTCTATTTTTCTCATCCATTTGTAGGATCCAATAGTGTTCATCAGGATAATTTTAGCGTACGCTCTTACGCTTGATTAACTTCGTTTACCAGAAGTGATAACAACATTGTTATGAACAAGGTAACCTCGACGGTGGTCTCTATCGGAGAAGGTTGAATAAGAAGGCGAAAACCAATGTAATGGTTTCTTATTGGCCAGAATAGAAGGCTTCCGCTTGTGAATAAGTCGCCTACGAGTATGTGACTATCATAGGCGATAGTATATGATAGAAATCATCGCCGAAACAGGCTCGCTATCATCAAGATTGATATAGCTACGAGGCTATGTGTGGCTCCCCGGTGGCTCGTGAAAGGTAACAGTATGTCAATATCATGTAATAAGGAGAAAAACCATACAATGAGTATTTTCTGGAGGTTGCCTTTTATTTTTTCTATCGATGAGGCAGCGAAGTAGCCTATAGCAAGGTGTCCGAGGGCGTACATCAAAACATCAATGCAATAACACAATATTATTCTTTAAGGAAAAATATCATATCATTGTATGTATTAAAATAAGGTATAAAAAAATTAGCATATTTACTATCCAGCGTTGCAATGTAAAGTTAGGATAGTATCTCTCTAACCCAGTCTGACAGCTCTTTCCCACAGGGAAACCAGACGTCTCCCTTATCACGAGCTCCTTTGAGTAGCTTTTCAAGCATCACCAGTCTGCTAACACGTCCAATACATCCTGGGTGGCAGGTCAACCCAAAGTACCGACCCAGCTCATAGAGTCCATCAAACTCTGGCTTCCAGAGTCTATAAACATCGTCGGGACTCATACGGGCCGTCTCGAAGTGGGGCCAGTCATCAAGAAGCCACTCCACTGGAAGTTCCACGAGGCCAGTTTCCTTTCCGCGCCAATTGAGCATGTAAGGCATGTCGTCGTCCATGAAATTACTTGAATACTTAAAACCAAGGCGTTTAAGATGTCCTATCGTTCTATCGCTCACCAACCAGTAAGGCGCCCTGTACCCAACAGGATTAGCCCCCAATGCCTTAAGGCTCTTCATGGATCTGTTAAATATAGATCTCTCAGCATCCCAGCTCACCTCAGTTATTTTCTCATGCATATAGCCATGAGTGCCTATCTCATGCCCCCTCATTAGTATTTCTTTAACTGAGGTTTTGTGGTTGTCAGCCGTCCATCCTGGTATGAAGAAAGTTGTACTAATTTGCATCTGTTCTAGCAT
>CAZAXO010000001.1:0-69955 GCA_964489085.1 uncultured Candidatus Bathyarchaeia archaeon | reverse complement strand
GGGTAGAAAACGGTTACGACACAAGAGTCTTGGATTCAAAATTAAGCTTTCCTTTACTAAAGAAATTATCCGATAAGGGAGACAAGTTAGCTAGGTTAAAACTTAAGGAAGAAATTATCTTGAGGTATAATTCTGGATATCCTCCGGTGCAAGAATATTTAAAAAACCAAAAATATCTCAAAATATTAACTAAGAAAGAACGCAAGTTATTAGTGGTAGAAAATGACGAAAATTGATATTAAGAAATTGAAGGAAATCATAGAACAAAGAGATTATTTAGATCCCAAAGAGACAGCCGAAAGATTTTTTAAGTTAGGTAAGGAATTGGGAAACTCAAAGAGTTTCGATGAATGTTGGGAAGAGTTTGATAAAAGTAGAAAATGAAAGTTAAAATTCGTTTTTATGAACATAGTATAATGTTATACTCAGTAAATTATAAAAAATTGTATAAACAAACAAAACATATGATGAAAATAGTGTTAATAATAGCTACCTATATTTCTTGTGGAAAATTCATATTAATAAAGAAGGCGTCGATAATTGAGAACAAAAAAACGACGAGACATCAGTTAAAAAAGATACGCAAGGAACTCAAAAAATATTGGAAAAGAAAGAAACCAAAAAATTTCGATTACGTACTAATAAATCTAGTAACCTCAGGTATATGTTATATTGGAAAGACAACATATATGTTAGATGCAAATCCAGAAAATATAAAATACGGAAAACCAACATACGTCAGAACGACATATGGAAAACACCAAAGATAAACACTCTTGAATTGACAATTACTTAATTCAATAATTTTTTGTATGATTTCGAAGTCTATCTGGGACACCAAATTTGAAACATTCAACTGTTTTAAGTTTTAACGGTGATTCTGGACAATCGAACCAAAAAATCTAAATACCTATTGAATGATAGTACCAATTTAGATACTTAAAAAACTTGGATCGGTGATCCAAAAAACTTTTTTTCATTTTAATTTAATATAGATTTTTTGGAGTATGATATATCGATGAATTAAAGGAATTAAAGTCATCGAGTATGATAAAACATAAAATTTTATTTTAATAAATATTATATTTAATTAAGTAATTGAAATATTATCAGGGTGGAAGATTATTATATTAAAGCCATCTAAAATTGGAAAATATAACGTAAAAGGATTCAGACACAAATTTGAGATGCCTGTTGACTACTATTATATCTTCGAAATTTACGATGGTAAAAAGAAAGTAAAAACACTGTCGTTTTTTGCCGAAGATATAGAGATGGCATATAAAAAACTGGTAAGGAAATTGAAAAACAAAAAGAAATAAGTTTATCATATATCATCCAGTTAAATGAAAATTGACTTGTTATACCAATTTTATTTAAATATAATCAATTTTAATTTATAATTATAAAAAAATATAATTATAATGTTTGGATTAAAAGGTATATACATTCTCAAATGTGATATAGACTACACAGAATACAGAGTCTCAAGATGGTGGGATCAATACAAATACTTAAGGAGTATGGGAAATATAGATGAAGAAATACAACTACCGGAATTACCACATTTCATTAGATTACGGTTAAAAATATACAGACTCAAAGATAGGTTAACAAAGGTACTAAAAAACATAGAAAGAAGGATCAGACCCGTTAACCTAAAACGATTGATGAAACAATTGGAAAAAGATATAGAAAATAAAGAATTTCCAGACAATAGCGTTCGTTACGGATGGGAAATCGACGAAGGTGAATGGGAACAGTGGTAAACACAATCGACGAAACTATAGAATGGTATAAAGACCTTATAGAACATCGTAGAATGTTACTTAATACAACAGTAACATCGATAATTGACTCATTAACTTTATTATCTCTAATAAAACACGATAGAAAAATATTAAAAACGTTATTATTAAGAAAAGAAACAAATAAAAAATGAGAAAATTATTTAATCACAAAAAAAAAAGAAAAAACCTTCTTTTCGAAAGATCAGAACAAATAATTATTTGTAAAGACTGTGGAATCAAACATTCAATTTCCTACCCAAGTAATTTAGTTTGGGACAATGGAATAATAGAGTGTGGTTGTGGAAAAATTATAAAATTCTATAACGATAGAATTATCAGTTTATACATTTAACAAAAAGAAGGTATTAAAACATCAAAAAGGGTGATAACAAATTTGATTGAAAATACAGAAGTTAAAAAAAAATGTCAATACTGGATAAGTAAGGAATGTATGTTCAAAATTCAGGAAGGAAATTGTCCAACAGACTGTCCAGTATACCTTTCTATTGAAAGAGTCCTAGAAGATTTAGAAGGATTTAAGGAAGCAGTTTTCGCAGATATGTATAATAGATGTGACTTCTCAGAAGAAAGGATAAACAAAATAAAAGAAATATACAAACTAGGAAATAAATAATATAATGCATATTAAATTAGATTGTAAACATATATCTAGCAGTAAGTATATACCAGATAAAGAAAAATCTACTGTGTCGCTATTATTCATTGCTCCTAGAGCAAGTATAATAAACGATACAAGACATCGTTTAGATCGAATATATACTGATTCTGTTAAGGTTGAAATGAGTTTAACTGAGGACTCAGTAGATAATCTAATACAAATATTGAAAGAAATAAAGCAACATATAATTACAAGATTTTAATTATGACCGAAAAAATAGTTACGGGCATAACAATCATAACTTTTATTTATTTGATTTGGATAATAGTGTGTGTGATTCTTTATATCCTAAGTAAAAAATACGAGAAAATAGATGGAACAGCTTAAGGTAAGACGGGAAGAAACAAGCGAAGAATACAAAATTAAAAGATTTAATAAAGAAATATGAAGGAACTAAAAATTAGTAAATTCGTTTTAGATGAATTATACGAGGAAGCAATAATTAAATGGTCTAATATAGTAGACCTAATCAAAAAAAAATATATACGAAAGGCACTATCGAAAGCTGAAGAACCGTGTTCTTTTTGTATATACAGTGATGAACACAAAAATGAAAATATTTTAATTCCATGTAACGTTTGTCCAATACCTAAATATATATGCAATGAAAGAATTGGAATACATATTAGAAAAACAATACTGGATAAATTCTTCAGTGCCAAAACTATTAAAAAATACCTGAAACATGCTAAAAAAATGGTTAAGGCATTGGAAAAGCAACGTAATAAACTAGATGAATATATAAATAAAAAAATGAATACGACCATAGAAATGAATCCTGATTTAAAACAAAAAATGGATTCTTTATTTAAGTTTGTATTGCCATCTGCCCCATATGAAAATGATAATATAATCCATTACGAAGATGGAACTACGGCAACTATAGAAGAACATTTCGAAAGAATAGATAAATTATCAGACGTATTAGAAGAAATATGGGTAAAAGCAAAGGAGTTAGATCAAAATGTTTAGATTTAAAGAACATAGTTACACATCCCAATCAGAAAGACGATGCGACAGGATAATGGATGAAAACAGAAAATTAAAAGGTCAGTTGGAAAAATACGTAATCCAAGATTGGTTGATAGAAAATTGTTCTTGGAAGCAACAAACGGTGGTACTATGTGCCCTTAGGGGTTGTGACGGTTTAATAAAAGGAAATCCAACTAAGGTGCTTTCGAGATCGTTGAGAAATGTCGTCTTAAAGAATGCAGATCGTTCTACAACTTTTATTTATAACGAAGAAATTACAGAAGAACAAATAAAAAATTTTATAGATTATTTAGATTCTTTACCAGTACATTATGTAACCCATTTCGCACATGGGGTCGAGATTGTTGGGTATTTTCATCCAAACGAAAAAGTTAGACAAATTTGGGAAAATATTTACCTAATAATTTGTAGTAATTTTCATATGAATCCAGAATCTAAAGAAGAAAATAAACTCAGACTACAAGATAATATAAAAGGAGATTAAAATGAATGAAATATATGTTATATTTGTCGTATCAATATCAATACTTTTTGAAGTTTTATATTTTGGTATAATAATATTTTTAAATATAAAACAAAGGCTACAAAAAAGGAAAAAAAGTTAAATCTTTAATATTTTTTCTAATTTTACTTTTTCTTTTAATGCCTCTTCGTATTCAAGTTTAAGTTTACTCAAATCGTTATCCAAAACTTTCTTATAAGCACCTTTATTCATCATTAGATATTTATTTGTACATATAAGTAAAATTCTATAATTTAGGGAAGACCTAGGAGAACTTCTGACTCTGGGTTGTCCTTTAGGTTGTTTAGAAGGTTGTTTTTCCTTAGTTTGCTTTTTATCTTCAACCTTCTTATCTGAAGGAGTCGATTCAGATTTTTTACCTTTACCTTTAGCCTTAAGAGCCTTATCTAATAATTTGATACTCATAATATCTCATTTATAGTTTTAATTACCCATATATCATATTCACTAGGTTCAGTAGTAAATTCCATTTTTTCCATAATATCCATAAGTTTACCAAGCAAAAATAATGGTGTTATAGCCCTATAGACACACGGCATATCCTTATCTATTTTAGTAACTTTCCCACGTTTATATAAAGTATTTATATAGGAAGAAGCCCTGTTATAATCAATACCTAATTTCTCTGCTACCTCAATAGCAGTTAAATCTTCTTTACTCAACAAGTCAATTATATCATCTAGTATCATTTAATATCTTCCTCTGCTTCTTAATATACCTATTATATACCTTCTTTATTCTTTTATCACCATTGGGATCCACCAAATTTTTGAAAATATGCATATACTCAAGCTCCTTTTCCAACCACTCACAACAATCACAGCATTGTCTAAACCTATAAGTACCAGTATTGCCCTTTACAGTATCATCTACGAAGATATTCATCCTCCTATTTGATTCCACATGAAGCTCATTCTCAAGTCTGGCTATTGTATCATCAACAATATCTAATTCACCCATAATTTCTACACCATCTCCATATTCGAAATAAATAATATTAACTTGAAGTTATAAACATATTATTATCACTATTGTAAATTATTTCTTCGGTACTATCTTCGTCTTTGTAAATTATTGGATTTTCTATAAACACAGCCTTTCCTATAGTATCAGTTAGTATATGCTGAGTCTTTTTTATGAGTTCACTTTTTATATTAAGCCTATTATAATCCGAATCTCCTATCTTTATATAGACTGCACACAACATCTTATCGTCAACTTTTTTTTATTTTTTATGTTTTTTATTGGTGTTCTATAAGTTAGAACACACTTACAATAAAAACAAAAAGATTAATAATATGGACATTTTTCACCATAGACATCAGGATACATTTTATGTACCCTGTCTATACAAGCTCTTTTTCCTGAGCATTTGACGTGACCAAATACACATTTACCCGTATCATGAACCAGGTGTGTACATTTACCTCCACTGAAATCAGATTCAGCATAGTGTAGGTCACGACAATCTCCAAAGTAAGTCATCTTATCACCTCCTTAATATTTTAATTTATAATGCTTGTATAACCATTCAAAACAACCGTAACAGATACGATGTATATCACAATTATATTTGTTTTTAACCGTAACCTCATATATACTACCTCTAGACCATAATTCACAGTGTGAACAAACACCATTTCCATATTCTATTATTTCAACAATTTCATATGCTGAATCTTCTTCACTCATTTTTATTTTCCTCTATTATTATTTTATTTATAGAAACTCGTTTTCTTTTGGTATATTTCAATTTACCAGCCAGTTCTATAAACTCCTTATCTTGTTGAAATAAATCAGAATTGTTATTATATTTGTTTTGAATTTCTAACATCCTATCCATTATTTCTTTATGATTCATTTCTCTAGAACTTGTATTTATTAGTATCTATATAAAAAATAGGTATACCTCCACCTAACCAATAAACTTCTATATCCGCTGGATCTAAGTTTTTATATATTCTTTGAAAGAAATCGGTTGCTTCCTTCTTTTTCGTTTCATAAGTAGCTTGGTTCATGGATCTCCCTCCTCAAAATGACTGTGCTCGAAACACCAGTTTTCTTTGCGACAGTCGGCATCTTTATTCACACCTTCCTTTTCACAAGTAGGACGATAATTACAATTTCCACAGTTGTATACTTGTCTCATAAGTTATGTGTCCTCCTCAGAGTGATCATTTCTAAAGCACCATTCTCTTTCACAACACATACTACACAACGAATTAAACTCAACAGATTCCTCCAATTTACTTTTTTCAACACAAAAAACCGGAAAATTTCCACTAAGCCATGTACAAACCATTAAACATGGTTTAAAGGAATCTGGATATAATTCCTTAAAATAAGATATAGATGTTTCATATAATTTAGATAATTCTTCTTGAGTTATCAACTCATCATTAATGGTTAACATTTTGACCTCCAAATTTTTTTATTTTTATATAAATATAAACAATTAACATATTTAAATATTATGTTCTTACATAATATCAATTTATAAATATTATGAGTTTACATAATACTGATTTAAATATATTATGAAAAAACATAATTTTACCTTATAAATATTATGAAATTCCATAATATATTATGTTTTTTCATAATACCATAAAAAGTAGTTCTACAGGAATTAGATGAAAAAATCAAAATTTATATTTTTGGAAATTTATTTAAAAATTATAAAAAATTTTACAATGTTAAAGTTTACAATTATGAAAGTAGATGAAACGTAATAATGTTATAAATAACGTAAACATACATTGTAGATATATAACCAAAAAATTAAGTGAGAAATATGAATAACTTAGAAGAATTCGAAACAAAAATATTAAATCTGGTAAATAATACAATAAGAGTAAATTTTACTACCATATATGGTAAATTGGATGCTCTAAAGGATACAATGTCAAAACTTTTAAATAGAGCTCTAGATGGGTATGATTTCTTTAGTAAATCATTTATGGAATCTACCATAAAAGAACTAGAAGACAAATATAATAAAGAGTTATTAGATGCACTTGAACTCTACATCTATAATCCTATCTCTGATACAGTGGGTAAATACAAATTAAATGATATATGTCCAAAATGCAACAAACCGTATTATAAACACGTAATAACTGGTGCTGACGAAGCAATATGTCCATCAGAAATAATAGAAGCAAAAAGACATAAAAATATACGCGTAGTTACAAGCTGTTGTAGATGTGGTGAAATAATAGAATTTGAGTCGGTAGGAGAAATAAGTGGAGCATATAACGTAGTAGAAAATACTATGTATATAATATGTAAAAGTTGTTTATCAGGTAGTTCTGACTCCACAGTACAAACAAATATGAAAAAGTTAGGAATAAATTAAAATGATACCAAGAATATTAGATATAACCTTATTTTTTTGTAAATCATTATATAAATATGAAAATAAAAGTTTTCATAAAGATAAATTATTAAAGGCAATTATAAAGAGATTTGATATAACAAAAGAAGAGCAAAAGATATTAAATGGTGGAGATATAAAACCAAGGTATGAATATAGAACAAGGAAATCATTCGAAGACTATCTTATACCTTTTGGGTTTGCCATAAGGATAGCTGAGTCGACATATAAAATAACTCCACTTTTAAGAGATTTTATGGTATTTAATAAAGGACGTATGTTATATAATAATACATTAAAAAGGGAATTTGAAAAATATAGACGATTTAACTTACATAAATACCCTAAGGATGATCCATACAGACAAAAATATGGAGATATTATTCTTAATACTACAATAATAGACCTGACTAAGAGTTACAGAATACAGAAGGGTAATAGTAAATTGAAATCTGAACAAGATTATTCTATATTTGTAGATCCATATATATTAAATATGAGTTCAACAGAGTTTGAACATCTATCTCTTACTGCATTACGTGGATCTTGGACTATCTTAAAAAACTGTGATATAGTTTATATAAAACCAGCAGGTACAGGACTAAACGCAGATGGAATATTCAAAATAAAAGGTGTTAGTGAAACTTTGACATTCTTGGTAGAAGCAAAACACAAAGGTAACCCAGAAAATACAGTACCAAATGGGAATATAAACGAATTTGGATTTAAAATATTGATGAATGAACTCAAAATTAACAAAGGATATATTGTTACAAATGGTAAGTTTACAAAAGGAGAAATAGATTTCTTTATAGAAAGTGGTATATTTGAAAAAATAGAGTTTATAAATGGAAAATTATTAAAGAAAATAATGTATTTATGTAAAATCGGAATAAAAATAATTAACGGTGTTGAATATTTTGATCATAAATATTTCAAAAAGAAAAAATATAAAATACAATCGGTGTTAATATGAGTTTATCTAGTTTAGATGAAAGAATAAAGGGATTATTGGAAGATAGACACGGTTGTCCATTATCTAACGAAGATTTCAAGAAACTAAAGGATAAAAAGAAGTTACTTGAATTTCTAGAAGATAAATGGAGAAAAAGTAAACGAGTTGTCTTTATATACGCGTTATATCCTTCTACATTTCAAATATTATCTCCGGTCGGACTGACATCGATAGTACAAGAAGAAAAAATAGAAGATCACCTATATTTCACAGGTAAATGGAGAATCTATAAAAGGTAAAAATTATGAAATTGGATAAAGAAAAGGCGAAAAACACAATAAGAAAAATAAAAAATCCAAAACAATACGGATTTGATGAATAACGGAGAAAATTGAGATAACACCTATAATACATCTTTCGTTTACATTGGCAATACTCGTATGTCTTTTTATTGTAGGATCGGTTACTATATTTTTTGGATATGACAAATCAATAGAATGGCATACAATAATGTCCAATATACAACATATATTAATGTCGATCCTAATGGCATCACTTCTTATTTATGTTATAATACTAGAGTCAGATGAATCTTGTGATAACGAAACTAAAGAGTAAACTTTCGAAAGAAAATAAGTTAAACAAAAAATTATTGGTCTCTGCAATAGAGAAATTAGGGGATCTATTGGAACCAATAGAAATGGTAGCAAAAGAAATAAGAAAATTTTCATGTAAAGATAAAGTGATGGTACAAGATTGTAGTAAATATATCACCGGAAGAGACATACATCTAGATTATCATTTCCACTTCGATGGTATTCTTGCTAGTTATCATATGTTTGAAATAAGTTACAATAGAATACAAAATGAGATTTATAAATTATTAAATAAAGGAGGTATAATTGTAAAATTCGATCCTTCTTGTCCTGTATGTGATGGTAAGGGACTAATCCCCGAAAAGGGTTTTATAGATTCAAATGGAGAAGGAAAAAGATTATGTCCAAATTGTTTGGGAAGTGGATGGATAGATATTAGGTGAATAAAATGTCTCAATTAACAAAATTAGAGGAAGAGTTAAAGGAATTATTAATTCTAAAAGCAAAAGAGTATGGATACGGTGGAAAACTAGTATTAGAAAATTATAACATAAAACGTATAAAAAATAAAAGAAAACTCATATCAACACTAAAAAATCCAAGAGTAACAAGATTTCCAAAATTTCTATTTAAAGTAGAAGAAAAAATATGGATATTAACCAACGAAGAACATAAATATTATTTTGAATGTCCTGATTTTATCGAAGATAACGTAGAGTTTACCGGAGATTGGAGATTAGAATAATTTTCTACTAAAGATATAACTTATTTATTCTCAATTATATTTTTTTTATTGTAACCATAAATTATAACCTTATAATTATAGGATTATAGTCTATATACCACCGTTATATAGATGACAGTACATACCCCAACTATTTCTATCATAATAATATCAATAATGTAATATATTACTATAATATATATACATACAGAAAATTATAACATTATAATTTTTTCCCGCAAAATTATATAGTAATAATTTGAGAAGTAGTTTCACGATCGATATGACAATCACGCTATAAGATTAATGTGTGTTCATATTTATAAAAAAATAGATAATCTCAAGAATTCCAATGTACATTTACTGACGGGTACTGACTCTGGTCGCTGACACTCTACATTTACGTATACAACCGGAGTAATACTACCCTAAAAAAAGGGAAGGTAGGGGGAGTACATTGGAATTCTCAGAACAGGAAATCAAAAAGTTTTATATATAATCCCCAGTATTATTAATATAATAGAATTCCTACAAAAAAGTAATTAACCAATGGAGAATATTTCACTATGGTAAGAAGTGCTCAGAAGTTTATAATAAGAGCAACAACACAAAGCGTGGATTTAAATAGTTCATTTAGAATACTTAAGAAAGTATTTAAATATAAACGAGATAAAAATATCGTTGAACAAATAATTAAACTAAATAAAAGAATTAACAATCTATTAGAGCATCTCTGCAATAGAGCTGACAATATAAGTAACCTATCCGATGATGGAACTTGGGAACCATAAAAGAGGTAATAAAAAATAAAGAAGAAGATAGACAAAAGATACTCAAACGACAAAAAAAAATATCGTTAAAGGAACTCAAAAAAGAAATCATCTTACAAGCAGACGAGTATGATAACGAATATTTCATATATGGCGTTGGAACAAAAAAAAAATATTCTAAATATGGAATTTATTGTGGATCTCTCTATAATAAAAAACATTTAAACAATGTAATAAAAGTATATTCATGTAGAACCGGCTCCAAAGTAGGAAGAGAAAAAGTTTTAAAATCTAAGAAAGGAAATAAGAATATATATCATTTATTTATAAACTAAATTATAGACTAAATAAAAAATTATGATTTATATAGCAAAGGAAGATATAGTATCCGAAGATCAAATTCAAGTAACAGATGTTAAAGAATACCAACTCTTTATTGGTGCAAATACAACTGACTATACTGCCAAACTGAAAATAACAGACAGACTTGGACATAGTCATATAGGAAATATAACTTGTACTAGATGGAACTATAGTAACCCACAATACGGTATAAAAATAAAAGGAATAAAAGTCAGTAGTGGTATCTTAAAGATCGTAAGGAAGAAACTAATAGAAAAAATCGGATAGAAATGACGGAACTAATCAAAACTACAAAAATAAAGGATAAATCGTTTACCGTAAAAGTAGGAATAAAAGAAATTACTAAGTGTGAATATAATAAAGAAAACGTAATTACAAATAGAGGAAAGACAACATACATACACAATATATACATAAATAATATCAGAACCAACAGTAACATACGAGAGATAAATGCAAACTCCATAGATGAACTCTACAAAAACGTATTAAAATATATACAACGTATTATAAGGTATTAAATATGTATAAAAATAAAGTACACACCCTTACCAAATGGGATATAGTTAAGGAAGACGACGTAAAAATAAGTAAAACCATTATTAAACCCAAAGTCGACGATAACGACAATAGACTTACCATATATAAAGGATTTGGAAATATAAATGACCAATACGGATACAAATACGGCTTCGATTGGATATGCAACAAATGGAATTTCAAAAGAACTCAATACAAAATAGAAATAACACCCATAAAATTCAAAAAATCAAGATATCCATATAAAAACGTAAAATTAAAATTCAGTTCAGGAATAAATAATGTTATCAAACAAAAAATAATAAAAGTTGTTAAATAATGTCAAAAAAAGAAATGAAATATAGAACCAACATTAAAAGAATAAAGTTAAAACCTAAACAATTCACAGTAAAAGTTCAATTAAAAAACATTATAAAACGTATAGATAAAGATAGAAAAGAAAAACCAACCTATTCGTTCGATTTATACATCAACGATGTTCTTGCATCAGAAGATAGATACGTATATAATGTGAAAGATATAAATGAATTGTTTATCAAGGTAGTAAAAGAATTAAGAATGTAAAGTGAAAAAAAAAATGGTAAGAAGAGATCAACCATATAGGACTGCTGCACAAAAAAAAGGAGCATCTGTTAGATCGAGAGGAGGAACCTACAGAGGTGGATACACTCGTAATGAAATAAAAAGTGAAGCCAATACATCTATAGAATCAAAATATAAAGAAACGAAATATAGAGACGACTTAAGAACAATAGACATAAAACCCAAGCAATTTACGATAAAAATCCAACTGAAGAATATCAAAAAAGTTACAAATATGAGAATCAAAGATATAAACCTCCACGTATTTTACTACAAGTTCGACCTTTATATAAATGATGAGTTGAGACAAAAAGACTGTCGTTCATTACCGGTCGAAAGTTTAAGTCAATTATTCGAAAAAATAGTACAAAATATAAGATTAGATGATTTTTAAATGTCGAAAGAAGAAAAACGATTAATGCTTAAGGATATAAAATTTACAGTAAGTATAGAGCTAAAAAACATAAGAAAAGCGATATATGAAGATGGTTCATCTGCTTATGCTTACGATTTATATATAAATGGAAAAGTGAATTCTGCCAGAAAAGATATAGTTATGTATACTGGAAATACAAAAACAGACGTGATAAATCACGCGGTAGAACTATTAGAAAACTCAATGGGATATTAAAAATATCATGCCAGAAGATTTTGAAGATTTGGTAGTAAGTAAACAAGATCTTAAAGAAATATACCTCGGAGATAGAAAAGAAGATCTTATTTACGTTACCAGATATAAACTAAAAAATTTAGAAGGATTCTATTACAAAATAGATATATATTACCTACCCTCCAACAGAGAACAAAGGATAGAAAACTACTCTTATAGAGGGTCTACTGGTTACCAAGCAAATAATTTAAAAGAATTAAAAGAATCAATAAAAAATAAGTTGTTATAAAAAATGTTTAAAAAAGCACAAAAGTTTCATCTAAAAAGATCCAAAAAATCTAGAATAGCCGACGAAAGTCATACATCCAAAATAAAACACTATTCAGACAATATACCAGCATCTTGGTTCAAAGATCCAAGTACATCCGACGTAATAGGTATCGACACAAAGAAAAGGAAAGCGAAAACAATAAAAGAAGTAATACTATTTTTAGTCTCAATACAACCAGCAAAATTGGAAGAAAAAAACTTCACAAATAGAACAAAAACAAAAACACAACTAAAAGTTAAAACTGGACAATACAAAAATTTCAGAGAAACCCTAAAAGACTTAATATATATAAGATACAACAACGTAACGGTAAGACAACTAAAATCAACCGGAGGTATAGCCCGCTATTCAATTTATTTAAGAAAATGACAGAGGTAATAAGGTGACAACGAAAATAAATGATATTGTAATCCCTGTAAAATATGAACTCAGGAATATTACAAAAGAGAAATCGCAACAGTATGGAAAAGATACATATTTATACGAATATACTATATACGCTAATGGAAGAAGATTAACAACCAACTCATCACATGCTCAGAATAAACGAGACTTAATATCAAAATTTTTGGAAACTTTCCTATAAAAACATAATAAGAGGTAAAAAAATGGTAAGTAAAAAGTATATAGAGAAAATATTGGATAAATATTCTATTTCTGAGTACATAGATGAGTTTCCGGATTCAAAACCTCATTTTATAGCTTCGATTAACAAAATAGGTAAATCACTTTCGAGAATAATGCCTATACCACCAAAAATAATAGAAACCTACATTGAAACATGGATCAGCCGTGAAGAACCCAACGGGGAATATTATTTGTCTGAAGAATACAAAAATTCGGCAGATCAGATACGTAAAACCTTCTGGGGTTATATAAAGGATGCGTTAAACGGAGAAAGGATAGGATAAAATGACAAAAAAGAGAACCGAAGAACAAAACGTAATTAGACACAAAACGGTAAAACGAAAACTAGACGACTTCGAAAGTCAGTTAGATAAAACCCTAGATGAGATAGATTTCGAAGGACATATGGAAGAAATCAGCAAAAAAATAAATAAACGAATAGACTTTATTCAAGATATCATAGATGATATAACAAAATGAAAACTAAAGAATTAAAATCTTTTTCTTACACTAAAGATGGAAAGAAAATAATCGTTCCATCTCACAAAAAATCGTACCACACTAGAGATTACAAAGGATTATTACTGACTATTAAGAAAATATCTTTAACGTATTCTGAAAAAACTAAGACGTTTGAGAAAAACTGGTGGAAGTCAGATTTAGGTTATTGTCCTGTTGCGTCGTATAATCTATCATTGTATTTTAAGGGTATGAAAATAAAAACCAAGGTGATCCACGGTGAATTTGGGTGGTTAGATGACCATTACTGGGTAGAAGTTGTAATAAATAATAGGTTGTATTGGATTGATCCTACCCATTATCAGTTTGAATCTGGTGGATTATTATTTGGTTCCCCTGTGAAGTTTATAAAACAAGGATATAAAGTTAATTACAAATGCAATCCTGAAGAGATGGAAATAAAAAGAAAATACCTATTTATGCCTTATAGTGGAGGTAGAGATAATCCAAAATATAAGGTCTAACGATGAATAGGAGGTAAGAAAATGGTAACTGAAAAACAAATAAGAGAGAAATCTATAAATTTATTTAGTAAGGATTTTATGCGGTCGATAGGAACAAATAGGATAAAAAGCTTCGTACATAGAACCTATAAGTACCTTAGAAAACCATTACCAATACCAACAAATGTAATTGAAAAATACATAATAAAACAAATGAGTAACATGTCTAACTCATTAAATAAAGTCGGTATTCCAGACGACAGAGATTATAAGACGTATCATAAAAAATGTGGTAAAATAGATGGGATTATAGCAAAAACAACTGATTTTCAAACTGCTGATGTAATAATAAGAAAATTTTGGGAACATATACTCAGATTATTATAAATAGGAGGTGAGAAAATGGCTGAAAGGATGGCTAATACAATAATAAAAGATTTCGAAATTGAACAAGATTTAGAACCAACCGTTAAAAAGATAATCGTAAAGTCTTACAATGCTCTTAGGCGGTCTTTACCAATACCAAGCAATATAATAGAGATATTCTTAGACAGTGTACATATGAATAAAGGACCTTCATGTCCGGAAACTGGATTAACTTACTTCAAACACTCAAAAGCAGACAATATTAGAAAAATTTTTTGGAATGAAGTAGAAAAAGCATTTAACTGCATGATAGATCATTACTAATATGACAATTCTAAATGAGTTACTACCGGTAATAAACGAAATTGGAGCTATTTGTAACAACGCTCTTATTACTATACTTAAGATTAGAAACAACATCGAAATAAATAAAATTGACGTAAAATACCTCAAAAATTTGGAAAAATTACTAGGACGGAGGTGAGAATAATACCAAGAGGAATACCCATAAAGAGTTATGGTGATAACAAGCTAAAAAGAAAAGGTTTATTTGATGTTAGAAGGAAACTTAAAGATTCTAAAGAACAACTCCCGAAATCGTCATCTTATGATTCCGAGTACGAAAAAGGAAAAATAGAACAAATACGCAATTACATAAACAAGGCGATCAAAATATCGAACGAACTAATGGAGAAATGGGGGGAGAGAAAATCACAACAAAATCGTTATATGTTTTAATAATTAAACTTATAAAAAACTACTAAAACGGAGGTGAAAAATAAAAATGAAAGAAGTATTTAGAGATATAATGAATAATCTACTTGAGGATTTAGATGAAAAAAAAAATCCGAAGGAATATAAGCAACTTGAAAATATTCTAAAACAGTCGATAGAAAAAGCATATAAGACGTTAAAACAAGCAATGGTGCCTACAGACGAAGCAATAGAACAATGGCTTAGAGCTTGGATGCCACCTTTTAGAAGATACACAATATGGGGTATGTATAAAATACCAGCAAATACACTAAGAAAGGACTTTTGGGATACAATAGGAAGCTCAGAATTAAAAGACTGGAAAGAAATGAAATTACCTCGAAACATAGAAAATAAGTTAACACAAATAAGAAAGTTGGTAGACAAAAATCTATGGACTGGTTAATATCTAATTTTTTTTTCTCTTTCTTTTACTATTTTGACAAGATGTTTTACAAAAAATTTTATAAATTATCCAAATTATTATATTAATAATATAAATATTATAGTTGGAGGATTAAAATTATGTCTGAAAAAACCAAAAAAGAAAAACACACTGTTGTAAAAAGTAGAGTGTACGAAATAGTAAAAGGAAGTGGAAAGAATCTCAAGTTATCAAAGGAATTATTTGGTAAAATTGATGAGTATATAGAAGAACTGGTATTAAAAGCCTGTGACAGAGCAGAAGGTAATAAAAGAAAGACGATCTTTCCACGAGACTTATAATAATACCCTATTTTTTTTTTGTTTATCATAAACGGAGGTCAAAAAAATGGATTACCAAACCGAAAATGAAACAGATAAAAAAATAGAAACTAAGTTTTACTCTACATACATAAAAAAGGGAGATTTGGTATTCGATATAGGTGCTAACGTAGGAGATAAATCAGACATATTCCTCCAACTAGGTGCAACTGTAATAGCGTTGGAACCACTGTACAATCTCTTTATTCATTTAAGTCATAGATTCAAAAATAATAACAACATACATCTTTTAGATATGGGTGCATACTCTGAGATCGATATTATGACGATAAACACTTGCAAAGAAAAGCCGGAACTATCCACACTAAAAGACAAATACAAGAAAAAACCAGATGAATCACTAGAAGATTTCACTTGGTATAGAGAAGGAATAAAAACAGTGACACTAGACTGGCTAATAAATAAATATGGTAAACCTAAATTCTGTAAAATTGATGCCGAAGGTTCAGAACCTGATATTTTAGAGGGGTTATCACAACCAATAGAATTAATAAGTTTTGAGTTTCATAAAAGGTTTATGGGAGATATAGAAAGATGTTTTGAACTAATAGAAAATTTAGGGAGAGCTAGTTATATCGTAATGTTTTATGAAACTCATATGGTATTATACGGTAGTTTACAACTAAGTAATAAAGAAAAAATATTATCCATGATAAAGAATCACAAAGATAAACTACTTTACGGAGATATAATCGCATATATGGAAAGTGGTTCTACTTTTTCCAGTGGGTAGATCAAAGAGCACACGACACTGAGGTACAAACTCGCCACCCATAGAATTATGCCAACATTTAAAAAAATAGATAGTTTCATTAGATTAAAAAACTTCGTTTTTATCAATCCAAAAGTGAATGTTTGGATGGATAATCCAAAACCCAATGTAGAGTATAATTACACACTACAAACAAAAAATTTAGTATATCTAAACTCAAAGGAAGCGTTCGGCTTCTTCGACTTCAAACTAGAGATACTACCAGATGTAGGAAAAATAGAGTTTTCAGGAAGATGTACATTGGAATTCCCGTTCATAACACAATTAATGATGGTATTAAGGATGGACGTACCAGAGGAGGTAAAACAAAAGAACAAACCAGCCAGAGATATATTTAAAAAACTCGTACTCCGTAGATGTATGGATTATTCAAAGGACATAGGAGAAAAGGCTGGTATGATATTTCACAGTTATGAAAACTTCCTAGAACAAACTGGCTTAGATAAAATACAATACCATAAATTTTAAATTTAAGATTATATAAAAATTTAAATATTTTACCTCTATTTATAAATTATAAATATATTATCATAAATTATGGAAACTAGAACTATAACTTATAAAGGAGTAACTAAAGAAGTAAAATTTTGGAAAGATCAACCGTGGACTGATATCTTAGCACCGGATATGATAAGATATAAAGAGGAAACTGGAAAAGACGCGGTAATACGAGGAAGAGTCACCGGAACGTTTTGTTACTGGTTATACTGGGCTGGAGAGAAAAAAAGGACAAGAAGAACAAAGGTAGAATTATCGAAAGTAAAGGAACGAAAAGTAATAAAGAGAATATACGTAGAATATACTATCGAAGAACTACTAAATATAACAAAAAAATATAGAAACCAAATACCTAGGACACCAGCATTAAAACAAATACTCACATATGTAAGAAAAATAAATTATAAGGGAGTAAACAGTAACTGGGAACAAATATATAAACACGAAATAATAAAAATCTTCGATGATAACAACGTTCCATATAATAAAAAGAAAATAAAGAAAATAGAACAAATTACATATGTCTAAAAAAAAATACACATCTATCTCGGTTAGCATAAATAACAAAAAGAAACTAGATAAGATACAACAAGCAATAAAAAACAAAAGAGAAAAATTTTGTAGGATGGATGTAATAATAGAAATACTAATAAATAAATATAATGGTAGTTAATAAACGGATTTAATTAGCCTTCCAATACCAAGTTGGTCTTCCTGGTCCTACTTCCCTTTTAATCTTAACCTTACCTAATAACTCTTCTCTAAATAAGTTATCGAGTACATTGGTAACCTGCTTTTTAGAAATCCTACTTTCATAATATTTTACCCTTATTTCATCAGCACTACAAACCCCGTATTTCCTCATAAAGGAAATAAGACCCTTATGCTTTATCTCAGCAATATTATTAAAATCTATATATTCAGGATATTTGTCATTTATTATCTTCGATAATTGGTAAACTGTTTTAACATTTGGATATAAGATACTTCTAAGTCTCTCGGATGTTTGAAATTGTGCACCTTGTACCGATATATAATCGATCAGGTCTTTATCTAAATCTAAAATAGTAGAAATCGCAGTAGAATATCTACTTGGTCTTCCTGGACATCCAAATTGTATTTGTACCGTTCTATCTTTATAAATGTTTTTACCTTCTATATTGTACCAATATGCATATACTAAATCTATACCATATTTACGTATAACGGATTTTAACCCTTTATGGATAACTCTTATAAACTCCTTAAAGCTCACTAACATCAATTTATCATTTTTATGTCTCTGTAATATTTCACCAGTAATTTTAAGTAGATTGCAGAACGATTTAGTATATTGATTCGTTTTATAATTATATAATACATATTTTGGATACACACCCTTCGTATATCTATACACTTTTTTAAATTTAGGTTGTATTCCACCATGCAGTATGGTATAATCGTCAGAATAATTTGGAAATAATGCTTCGAATATTTTACCATCCATTATAGATGATGCAATTATAAATTTGGAGGATTTTTCAATTAGATCTTCAGTTAATTTTTTTTTATTTATTATGTATGTAAATATATGTTCTTCGTCATCGACTAAAATTCTATTATTGACAGACTCAGGTGTTTCACATAATGAAATATCATTTAGTATATCTATAAAACTATTCATAATATTTCCTATCTTAGGAGTTATAGTACCATTGTTTTGGAGAAAGGTGTGCTTCATAATTTCGTTCCAACCCGATAAATCTGAAACAGAATAAGAACCTAAAAATTCGTATATATCTCTAATTATTAACTTGATCTTCTTTTCTGTCTTTATGCTTTTAGCACCAACCAAACTATTTATCATCCTATCAAGTAGTGGTACAAAATCTACCCATATTTCCTCAAGTTCAGAATTTATATTTAACACATCTGAAATAGCCTTCTTATAAAATGATATAGTAAATGCCCTCAAATCTATCTGGTCAAACAAAACGTTAAAGAAGTTTTCATCCATCAATATATTCAAATCTTTAAACTTATCAAATATACCATCCATTATATCTGTAAATATATAGGATTTAACCAACAACCATAGACTATCAAAATCCAGTTTAGCCATGTTGAAGTTCTCTCGTATCTGAGCTTTATGTGAACACTCGTTACCATACACACATATATCATTACAATAATTACTAGGTATAAATCCCATCCTTATCAAATTAAAGATTAAATCGTTACCGTACTGATTGCAGAAACAACTAAATTTCTTGCCGTAGGTTTTACGTTCGTATTCCTTAAGTACGTAAGTCTTACCAAACATAAGGTTGATAAAAGGGTAGTTCTTAATCCAACCTCCAATACCTCTGGTACTGTAAATTGAACTCCACATTTCGTGAATTAGTTCGTGGTCATTAAAAAAGGCTAAGTTATTTTTATTGTTCTTTATCATTATACCGGTTTGAGATAGAGATTTACCAGATCCCTGTATGTAATTATCCAATATGATTTTTTTATCTGAACTGTAGGCTTTCTCTCTAATGGGTAATAACTTCTGCCAAAGATCTATAACGATCACCTATAATAAACTTACCGAGTATAACATTCTGGCTTTACCTGCCTTCTCTAACCACTCATTCAAAGAATTAAAACCGGAATCTTTAACGTATGGTACTAATTCACATTCCTTATCAAAAAAATTCCCAATAAAAACAATAAATACAGACCCTCTACTCCTATCATTTGGAAAATAATTATATTTACATTTACCAACACGACGATTTGAAAACTCTCGTAAAGTGTATACAATACCGTATTCCTCCAAATGACTACGAGCTTCCTTAACTAGAAATGTAATCACTTATAATAACACCAAATTATTATACTTTACAGCTATCCAGAAGGCTACAGCAGAATATTCAGAACCAATAGACAACCTATAATCTGCCTCGGTCAAAAGACCAACCAAATGTTTAGCATTAGACAAACTAAATTTACTTTTATCGTTAACTTTATCAGATTTAATTAATCTAACAATCAAATCTATACACAAATCAATCAAATATTTCATATCATACTTACTAAATATATTTTTATCAATATAATCCTTAATACCGACTATATTGTTAGATAATATTAACTTAAAATAAGTAACGGGACTTATTTCATTTATTAATGCACCAAAATCAGCACCAAGACGAATAGAATCTAAAATATTATAACACTTACGCATATCACCCCTAAACACAGTAGCAACTATATTAAGTTGTTTCTTAGTAATTTTAATAGATTCAGCTTTAGCAACCTTTTTTAATCTGTTAACAACTAAAATCTTAGGAATAGGTCTATATACCAAATTTACACACCTAGATACAATGGGATCTATAATCTGGTTTATATAATTACACGTCATAATAAGCCTAAAAGAATCACTATGTTCTTCTATCATTCTACGAAGTCCCTGTTGAGCCTTAGATGACATATTATCACTTTCATCCAATATCAGAGTCTTTAATATATCCGACAAATCAGAATCAGCCATAATAAATTCTTTAACTGGTCCTCGTATAACCTTAATACTATTTTCATCACTCGCATTAAGTATTTTAGTATTAGCAGGTCCACTAATACGTAAAGCCAAAGCCAAAGCAGTAGTTGTTTTTCCGGTACCGGCAGGTCCAGATAATATAAGATGTGGTATTTCACCCTTCTTAACAAAATTTCTACACGACCTCAATATCCTATCTTGACCCAATAACGCACCATCAGAAAAATCACTACTCCTATATTTTTCCATTAACAAAACGTTAACTTCATCCAATCATATCAACTCCATTATTTTTATCTCTTTCTTCTCTTTCCTCTCAAATACAATATCACTCGAACATATTAAATTAACAAACAATGTAGTATTAACAGGTTTGATTTCATGATAAATATTATTATTTTTTAACGTTTTAAATACATTTATACCAACAGCTTCCATAGAATACACAATCTTTTGAAAAGGAAGCCTCAACCCAGAACCACATCCAAGAACATAAATACTTCCCAGAGTAAATAATTTATTAATTATATGATTTTTAATTATCCTCTTTATTGAGGGTTGATAATATAAAAGACAACGCAATTGCTTTTCTGTATAAGGAAATCCCTTATTAATCCATTCATTGCCCCTTATTACTCTATACATCTCAAAATCAAAGCGTAAATAAAGTAAATATATATGTTCGTATGACTTTACTTCATGTTCCAAATACGGAGCATCTGGTGGACATGTATTTTTTTTACCGTAGTTAGGACACCCTTTACTATGGTTATCATATGGTAAGGTACACCATAATGAGGTCTTTTTAGTAAACTCTATAGTATCCTTATCTATCTTCTTAAATTTAATATCAGTTATATCCTCAAAATTCATTTATATCAAACTCATTGTATTATCGTTATTTTTTTTGGCTTTTTTCGATGTATTAATATTTCCAAAATCAGAGTCTCTATATTTAAAATATTCAATCATTTTATCACGAGCCATATCCTCTATATTGCCACCATATTTAGTTTTTAACTCAGATTCCTCCTTCTTCTTTTTTCCTTTTCTATGTTTAGGAGGATATCTAAATTTAGTTATATAAGAAGGTGTAACAAAATTCAATAGTAAAGATACAAATATATTCTCTTTATTTATCATATTAACATACTTACCTAAATCCATTATAAGCTCAAGATTATTAAGAAAGTCCGTTTCAGATAACACAGACTCCGGTAGGTTATAACTAATTAATTTCAATAAATAACCTATATCATAACTTTGTCCTTCCAATAAACTCAATTTGTTCATATCATTCCAAAACATAACCCGTTTAACCATAAGTGTAAACGAATCATCCCTCCTTTTAAATGAACACTTATAATACCTATATTTATTTTTGTGTTTAGAATATATGTACTTCTCCTGTTCATAACTAATATTAATAAGATATATAATCCTACCAACATTTCGGAAAACTATATCTATAGACTTATTATTAGCAAAATATACGTTTCTAATTATATACCTACATATTTTACCTGAAAAGAAATTTCTGTTTGGCTCAGCAAATGTATTAATGAGTACATTTTCTATACCCTTTGTACTATGGTCTAGACAGTTTATAAATATATTATTATACTTAAAATCCGAGATTTTGCTTATATCTTCTTCATCCATGTCGTAATTAACTACATAAATCAAATGTATCCCACCTATGTCAATTTGGAAAGTTAATTTAATAATAAATTATATAAAAAAATTATAAAATTTAAAACTTTTATTATAACTTAATAATAGTTGATTATTAAGTTATAATTCAAAATTTAAATATAAAAAAAATTTTTAAAATTTATAAAAAAATTTAATTAAAAACCGATAATAAGAAAATACAAAAGGTGGTTAAACATAGTAAAAGAAAAAACCGAAAAATATGAGATAATAAAAGTTTGGGCTAAAAAAAAAACAGTAAACGAAAAAGACCTATTCGAACGAGCAGAAGAGCTTGAGGAAGAAGTTAGGAAAGAATATCCAAATATGAGTGACGAAGAAATAGAAGATACGGTAACCGGAAGGTTGTTTGCCGAAAAGAAAAGACATTTATCAGATATAGGTACAGAGGCCGTATACGTGAAAATATTTAAAGACACCGGTCACTTCAACTGGGTAGCATCGAAACGGGCTGAAGCACTTTCAGAATACGAAAAAGATCCAGAGAATGCAGTAAAAAAGGGATACGTAAGAGAAGTTATAAATGAAATTGGTGAAGTAGTAGATAAGATACCACTGTACTTCTGGGCTAAAAACAGGGAAGGAAATCCAAATAAAAAATTAGGTGAGGATTTACCTGAATATTCATATCTATGGAATTTAGGTGGTATCGGTGTATTCGAAAAAAATGTAACTAAAGAAAAACTCGGTAAGTCAGTAAGGATAGTAAGTATATCAGTAGGAAACGAGTTCGCAAATCCAAACTCTGATAAATTTAAAGAAGTTATACACAGTGAATGGGTTAAAACAGAATTTAAGACAATAGCAGAAGATAAAAAGAATAAAACCCTATACCTAGAAGCAAGAGAGGCAACTAATCTAACAAATATAAACATAGAAAATAAGAAACATATGAGTTTACTAAACAGAATATCCAATAAGTCAGCATCGAGACTATTTTCAAAACAGACTGTACTACTTAAGGATATAAAAAAGATTTTCAATAAAAAAGTGAGCTGGACACAAGAACACAAAAAAGGGACAGACGAGGAATTTATGGCTGAAGTGTTTGTCACGGCTGTAGATCCTGGAACAGACGAAATATCTCCAAGTATAGCAGTATCACATCCAAACATGGGTTACATGGATGCAGATGGAAACGAAACTAAACCGTATAAAGTATGGTGGAATAGAAACCTACCATTAGATTTTGGAGAAGGTACAAATATGTATCTATTTTTCAAAATGCAACAAGTAGAAACCAAAGTAGGAGATAAGTGGACAGGAGATTGGGGTGACATTGTCTTTCAGGGAGTAGGGTTTATGATGATTACAAAACAAAAGAGAGAAGTACCAGAACAAAAACCTAAACCTAAACCCAAAGCTAAAGCAGAAGTAACTATATCAAACGATTTAGACGAAGAAATAGAAGAAATAATAGAAGACGAAGAAGAGGACGAAGATAACGAGGATGAATTAGACGAAGAAGAAATAGAAGAACTAACAGACCTAGATGACCTAGACGATATATTCGAACAAACAATGGAAGATTAAAGGGTGAATAGAATAACAGAAACAAAATCACCAATTAAATCATACAACCTAATAGTAAACAAATTAATAAATACTGAGAAATATCAAGATGTATTTGAAGAAAAATATAAAAACAAATCATCATTGATTCATGGAAAACCAACAATAGAATTCTGTAACTACATACATAAAATAGCTTTAAAATTTCTGGAAAAAAAAGGTATAGATACCTCAGATTTACTCAAAATAAACTTCGGAAAAAAGAATGAAGACTTCTATATATTAGACACCTGTAGAAGCTGTAAGTTCATTAAATACATATCTGAGGAAACTGAGCTATGTCAAAGCTGTAGTAAAAAAAATAAAGGTAAAACAAAAAACAGTAAAACACAAAAAACTGATTCGGAGATACAAATAGAAGGAGTATACGAAGAAGAAGACATAGGAAACAGAATAAAAGTACCAGCAGTATTCAGAGCTACATACGATGAAATATGGGTACCAATTATAAACGACGAAATAAAGATGTATAAAGAGGGACACAAAAGGATGAAAGGTTTTATTTTCCTACTGACTGGAAAAGGGAAAGTAGGAAAAACTCATTTGGCGATGTCATCTGTTGAATTTAATGGTTATACTTCGAAATATCGAGATGTACCAAAAGGAAGACCAGTATATATAGTAGAAGCAGATGCAGCAACGAGAGATGAAGCAGAAACTAAATGGTATAAATATTTGCCAAGTGATAAATATCCGAAAGGATTAATACATATAAAACAATGTTTTGTGAAAGATGAAAATACCAAACTAATAGATCCAGAAGCAACATTGGAAAATATGTATGCGGGTATATTTTCACTAGAGAATCGAACACATGGCACATTAATTGTAGACCCATTTACATTAATGACAGACTTGATGCTTTTCGTATATATGATAAAACATAAAGATAAAAATGGTATGCCAGATATAACATTTGATGAGTTCCTAAAACCAAGTAGAGAAATATTAATCGTAGAACATCAATATAAAAAGAAACTAGTTTATGAAATATTAAGAAAACTAAGAATGTACCAAATAAATATTATATTGATTGGAAACGTAAAACCCATTTATACAGACGGTAAAACTTTATATGATAGAAAACCAACTGACAAATATGAAGACGATGTACAAAAAGGCACTGAGTACTGGGTAGATATTATTGGAAGGTTATATAAAACCGATGTAAAAAAGGATATGAAAACAAAAAAGGGAGATATTGTAAAAAAGGCAGTGACGAAAAGAATATTAGCTGTTACCGATTGTAGATTCGAAGAAAAAGAAATAATACAGGAGAAATACAAATTCGAAGCACCGAAGTTTGCCGATGTAATAAATCATTTAATGGAGGTGTATCCAAAATGAGTGAAGATTTTGATGATGATGACGAAATAGAAGTTACTATGGATGAATATGAGGATATAGTAGAGTCTGAAGAAGAGGAAATAGAGGATATAGGTGAAGACGACAGTACTGAGAAAATAACTAAATTAGTAGGATTTAAAATAATTTGTAATAAACTAGTTGATATATTAAATCATTTAAAAGCAAATGGTACGACGTTATCTGGAGAAAAAAGTAACTTTATTGATGATTGTATAATACGAGTAGAAACAAATATGATATGGTCTATCTCTATGGACTTAAACAAAGGTCTAATAGCAAGTATGAGATTAAAGATTAACAATAAATACGATCACAAATTATCAATAATTAATACCGGAGAAATGCCAATTTCAATAGAGAAACTATTATCTTACCTAAATAGATTTAATTCCACTGATTTAATTGACGTAATATATGAGAATGGATTAATAGTAATACGAAAATCTAGGACAGATCTAAATTTTCCAATAACCGTCGAAGCCTTCGTAGAAACTACAAAAATAAAAAACATAAGGAACGATATAATAACCAAATTAAGAAAAGACTACGATATAGGAAAACAACAAACAGATAAGGATAACCTAGACTACTTTAAGAAATACAAAATTATTGGAAGATTCAACAAAGACAAAACAATAGTACAATTATATAATGGAATAAAATTAACTACATACGTCGAATTAAGCTGTAACCAACTGAAGGAAGTAGTAAGAGATGGAGAATTACACGCAAACAGAATGTATCCATTCAAAGTAGAAAATAATAGACTTAATATAACATCAAAAAGCACTAAAACTGAGGATAGAGGAAAAGTATCGAGAGATATGTATATAAAACAAGGAAACCTGAATAAAAATTTCGAAGTAACATACGCTGGTCAGTTTAACGCAGCAGTAAGTTCTACCAAAGGTCACGTTACAATATACTTTGGAGATAAGACACCATTACTATTATCGAAAACAAGTGATTTAGATTATGGTTTAGAATTAAACTATATAGTCGGACCTCAACTACATAGTTAATCTAATAATATTTTTATTTTTTTTATATTAAGGGTAGAATGTACAGGCATGTATAAGGGTTCGAATCCCTTACCACCCATATGGAACGTATGGATTTGTCTATTCATTTAGTAGAAAAGAAATCAATAAAAGGTAAAGGGGAGTTAGTATTCTGGTTTGGTAGAGACAAAAATAAAAAGAAACATATGATAACTACACATGGTCACATACCATATTTTTATACTAGTAACGAAGGTACACCACCTACAGATGATAGAATAGTAAAAATAGAAAAACAAAACAAGAAGACAAAACGAAAATATAGATCCTATGATGGTTTACCATTAAAAAAAATATACGTACGGAATTCAACAGATGTAAGCGGTATAGCAAATAAGACACACGGTATAAGAGATTACTTTCCAACAGAAGAATGTTACGAAGATGATATACCATATAAAATACGAGTTCAAATAGATGCTAACGTACTAAATGGAATATCTGTACCAATTGGAAAAAGAAAGATACATTACTCGTTAATAAAACCATGTAACTTCTTCATCAATAAAAGACGACTACATTTAGATATTGAAACCCTAACAGAAGAAGGAAATAAAATACCAGATGTTGATAAAGCACTAAAACCAGTAACGGTAATAAATGTAATAGATTCGTTTACAAAAACATCAAATACCTTCGTATTTAAAAAAGGATTAGTAAAATCCAAAAACGATGAAATAACAAAACACGTATCATTAGTAAATCCACACGGTAAAAAATACAAGTGGATAATACATATATATAATAAAGAAGTAGATATGTTCAGAGGGTTCCTGAAATACCATAAATATACGAACGGAGATGGAATATGGGGATGGAACATAAAAAAATTCGATATTCCATACATGATAAACAGAATGAAAGTATTAAATAGACAAATAACCAATGAAAAAACAAGAACTAAAAGACTAGATTACTTCTCTCTTTCACCTCTAAACGCAGTATATTTGAACAACTATACTAACGAATATGTAATAAAAGGTCAAATACTATTTGATACAAGAGATGCATATCTGAGTAGACAAACAAAAACAGTCAGTGGAAGTCTAGGTAATGCCGGACTAGCAGTAATAAAATATGGAAAAATAAAATTAGGATGTTCATTCAATACAGCATATAAGAATAAATTAAAATTATTAGTTTATTATAATGCTATAGATACCCTTATAGATTATGAAATTTACGAGAAATTGAGACAAGAACAATACTTTAGTGGAATACGAGGTATGACTGGTGTCAACTATGAAAATATATTATCTAATTTGCAAGTAATAGATCAATTACTATTGGTTAAGGCTAAGAATAGAAATATAGTATTACCATCAGCAAGAGAACGAGAGAAAATAGGATATATAGGAGGATATGTAGACACAGCAGTTTTCGGTCGTTCAAGAAAAGTATGTTCATTTGATTTCAAATCACTATATCCGATGATAATGATTTCATTCAATATAGGATTTGATACATACATAGGAAAAGATTTGACCGAAAAAGAATTAAAAAATTTACCGTATGATTATATAAGCACACCAAATAATACATACTTCAGACGGGACAAAACATCACTAATAGCAAGCTGTTTACTAGAGCTAATAGAATATAGAGATAATATAAAAGAAGAGTTATTTAAACTAGAAGAAAAAGTGAAAAAAGAAAAAGAAAAAGGTAACAAAACAATAATAATAGAACTGGAGTTTGAAATTCAATTAACTAATGATACTCAAACAGTAATAAAATATTTAACAAATACTATATACGGCATATTCGGAAATGAAAACTGGAGATTATTTAACGAAGTAATAGCTGAGACTATCACAGTAACAGCAAGATTTATGATGATAAATGGAAAGAAATTACTAATACATATGGGTATAAAAGTAATATATGGAGATACCGATTCATTAAAAATACAATTAAAAAGTAAGTCAGCAGAAGATATGATAAAAGAAAGCAGAAAAATAGAAAAGAGACTAAACCATTTCTATAAAACATATGTAACGAATAAATTCAACCTAAAAATAAATAGGTTGTTTATTAGACCAGAAACCATATCTTCGACCTATTTTATGGTTAGAATAAAAGGTAGTGATGACACTGGAGCAAAAAAGAAATATAGTGAAGGAGTTATAGTAAAGTTTATATTAAATAAATCTATTATATTAAAAGAACCAGAAATAGAAATTACCGGTCACATAAAGAGTAATATACCTATAGTCGGAAATAAAATAATAAAGAAAGTACAATCTATAATACATGAAGATAAATCTGACAGAGAAATAATAAAACTAATAAAATCATATATAAGAAAGGAAATTAATAAAATAATATCCGGTAAATATCCAATAAAGGATCTCTGTATTAGAGTTACCGCAACAAAAAGATTTGACGAGTATTTTAGAATAGATAAAAAAACAGGTAGAAAAGTCTTATCAAAAGTAGAACATATTGACGCAGCAAGATGGACAAATCAGTGGGCTTATTTATGGGATGGTCTAAGTAATCTTGGAAAGAACTCAATTATACATTTTATTTATACAGACGAAAATAAAATACCACCTAAATATGCCAAAACAGATAAAGTAGCCTTAGATGACGAAGATTACCTACCGGATGATGTAATAGAAGCCATAGATTACGACAGATTAATAAAAAAGACTTTATCTCCATTAGAAACATCGTTAAAAGAATTAGGTATACAATATTTAGATATATTTCAAGATACAGAGTTACAAGCATTAGTATAGTAATGACCTCTAATTATAATTTAATACAAAAACAATATAATCTAACCAGAGATGAATACCTACAATTATATAATAATTTACTAAGAGACAAATTAGTTTATATACCGTTTAATCTAAATACAATAGATTATATGATTAATAAACTAAAATATTTAAGTAAGTCTTGGGTAGGTAAATATCCAATTTGTCCAAAACAATTCGATTACGCTAGAGTAAAAAATGTCTTTATTAACGATGGTAGAAACTCGAACTCCGGTATCTTCGGTTCGAACGCTCATTTCGTATTTAATAAAGTATGGAATAAGTTAAGTAGAAAATTATTAACAACATACACAAATAAGTTAAAAGTTAGAAACTATATATATCTAAAATGTAGAAGCTTTGTACCTGAGAACGAAAAAAAAATATTAACATATAAGTATCTGTTTCTAAAATATGCTAACTACGAAACGTATAGAATCTTTAAAATCCGAGAAGATATTGGAAATAATCGTTCTTGGAAATACATAAAACCAATATATAGAGAGCTAAGAATAGAAAATCACAATAATTGTGATGTCGGAGTTATAGATGTGATACATAGAAAAACAACCGACACTATAGCAATAGGAGATTACAAAACCGGAAAACCAAAATATTATAATTTAAGAGACAATCCAAAAGTAACTGACGAATATATAAAAAGCTTACCTAAAATCTATACCAACTACGATAAAAAAACAATAAACTTCGAACTTGGCTCTTATTTCAGATTACTATCCTCAAATAAGAATATATATAAGGTTGTAACTAAAGATGGTATAAACATATTGGAAGATCTAAAAGGACTAACTCCAACATCTGGTTTCGTTTTATACATACAAGACTGGAAAAATACATTTAAATATATACCATTTAATATCGATATGTTAAGAGAGTATGATAATCTAAAAAAAGAACTCATCAACGACATTAATCTATGTAAATTCAAAAGAAAACCGTCAAACAAATGTTTTGATTTTTGCCCTTATATACTATTATGTTTACAAAGTGATGATTTTAAAAATTACTATAAACAAATAGACCCAAGAAAACTAAACATACTTAAAAAATTCGACTACTTATTCTAACTTAAAAATACATAATAATTTTTAATTTTAATTCAAATGATTTTATATGTCTATTTCCAAGTAGATTCTCCAAAATATACAACATCAAATATGTGTATATATTAAATACTTATCATAAATACTTACTCAAAGAAAAAAACCCCTTATATTTAATTAATTAATTTTAGAAATATAAATATTAAATATAGTAATATAATAGATTTATTTCCAAAATTCGAAAAACGCTAAGATATCAATTGTTTATAAATGTTTTTATATCTCCAAAAGTTTTTTATATATACACATTAACAGACTATATATTATGATAAAAATGTAATCAAAAAACAATACCAATATTAAAATAAAAAAACTTAAACATATTTTCTTAGGTACAATACTATTTGAAATAAATTAATATAATCATTAAAAAGGAATATCAATATATTTATTTAGAATTTTATATGAAATATAATGAATAAAAGAGTCAGATATTAGTTAATTATAAAGATAAACATAACTTGAAAATCGGTTGTTTTTAAACATTTAAAAAAAATCTTTTTTTACTACATCAAAAAAGATTTATAAATTTTGAAAATTATATTATAATATAATAAAATTATATTTACATGAAGGTTTTGGATAAAAATGAGAGAAAGTAAAATAAAAGGATTGGATAATTTGTTTTATGCAAATTTTGTTTTTATGATAGCAGTTTTTTTTATGTTGTTGTTATTCCTTCAATATCCATTTATATTTGGAGTTGCCGGAGTTGTTTATGTAGACGTGATAATCTTTGTTTTTCAAATATGGTGTGCTTTGATTATAATGGTTGCAATTGGGTATGGTTTATATAGGTATTTTCGTATTAAAAATTATAAAAGACAGGCTGAGGAAGATCGTAATCGTGTAGCTTCTGAAAGGATGGAATCTAGTAATAGATCTGCTACCATATTGGAAGAAGTCATTGGTGTAAATACAATTATAAGGGATATAAAACATTATTGTCAAAATCCTGAATGTGGTAAGGAGCTTTATATTACGTCTGTTTATAGACACTGTATTGGTTCTCATCCATGGACTAACGATGAGAAGGTTTTGAAGGGATATGCTGAGGATGTGATTAATCAATGGGTATCTGGTGTGGTTCAATGGTTTTGTTGTGATTGTAACGGTGATTATAAAGAATACGAATATAATAGAGGACATTGTATTAATAGGATGATATTTAAAATGGAAGAATATATGGAAGATCTTAAGGGATATGGATTTTCTGAAGAAATCGTTGAGGAATACAAATATATCGTTAATATAATAATTGAAGAACACAAAAATGGTAATTACGACTCGAATTTAATTAGTTTTTTAAATTCGAAAAAATAATATTATAATAATGATAAGGGTATTAATTTTAATAAGTATCTTACTAACGGCTGGTATACAGACACAGCAAGTCGTAGTTACTTCTCCTAAAGAGGGTTCTACTTTTACCGATAACGAATTTGTAACTATCGAATGGGTAGAGATACCAGATGTGGATCGTGTTAGGTTAGAGTTATGGGATAACAATATTTACGTTCAACATATAACCGAGACATCTAACGATGGTAGGTACAGGTGGAACGTAGGAAATGGTAATTTTAGGAGTAATACTTTTAGAATAAGAGTTATTAGTAGTATTGACGATACGGTTTACGGTTTCAGTCCGATATTTGGTATAAACATAGAAGATGTGGATTATAATAATACTATTGGTCAAAATAGTAGTGTTTTTTCGTCTATTTTATTATTGGTTTTTATGTTATCATTTATGGTATTCGTAGTTATAACAATTCTTGTTAGACCTAGATATAAGAGAGTTAGAAAGTTGGTTGGAAAAATAGTTAAGAAATTTGGTGTAGAAGTGGAAGAACAACAGGAAACTAATACTAAATTTATAGCTATGAGGAAAAAACAATTTAAAAAACTGAGAAAAAAATGGAAGGTTGACAGTCTGTGAGACCTGACAAATATCCCATAGATTTTAATAAGATGATAACTCATCCTAGGGAATTAAGATTTACACAACAACCAACAATTAAACCTAAAAGGAAGAAAAAAAGTAGACTGAAACAAATACTAATATTTTTGGTTTTTGTAGTATATTCTGTGTTTTTTATACAATTATTTATATCTTCCATATATATATATGTTGTAACTCAATTAATTGAAGCTATATACGTTGGTATATTTTTATTTATTTTTTATTTGATTGTATCGTATTGCTTTTTATCTTATAGTATCAGGTCTTTTGTTGTTGGATTATGTATGTTTGTTGTGCTGATTTTTTTGATGGTTCCAGTAGTGTCATCTAGTAGATATGTTAATATTCACCCTAGGACCGACCCTGAAATTGTGTTTTGGTGTAATCCTAATGACGTAGATGATATAGATGGAAGATTTTCGGTATGTATTGCTGTTTCTTATAGTAGTTTTTTTAGTAATAGTATAGAGGATAAAATTTCTGAAGCTCTTGGTAAACAAAAGGTTTATTTGGCTATTGGATTTAGTGATCACTTTTATCTTACAATTGATAACGCTTATTCTGCGCCTGATGTATACGAGGATTTAAGGCAGTGGCTTGGTACTAAATTATTTCATAAAAATATGATGGGTATTGTAGTCGATGCTGAAACTCCCGTTAGATATATAAATGAGTTACACAGTAACCCAAATTACGTTAATTATTTAGTTGTTAATTATCCTACTGTTGATGAAATATCTATTGCTGAGCGGTGTCTGATCGAATTTTCTGATATGATCCACGAGGATAATTTGGATTTATATATGGTTAGGATGCACGAATGTACTAACGATGATATTATGTTGTATACTCGTAATATATATTCTTTGAAGTTCGAACGGGATAGAACTATAACTATGACTTATCGTACCGCTTACGAGATAGAAACCGAAAAATTTATGAATGATTTATTTGGATGTGAAAGAAATGGTATTGACAGGGTTACTTATTCAGATTATTGGTTCTATTCTAGAGTCAAAGCTTCAGACTGTGTCTTTATTGGAGTTTTTGGTAGTGAGTTTGTTAATACTAAATATGTAAATGAAAAATTATATTTGAAGGATATAGATATTTGTAGAAGTCTTAGGAAGGATAAAATTTTTATTTATGATTACGATGGTTTTGTGTTAAATTATACACCAGATGAGTTGAATATGTTATATGATTATTTATCGAATGAAAATAGTATTTATATTACCCAGTATGGATACGAGGCTTATTCTTTAATTTCTTATTATATGTTTTGTAATTTTATAGCTTTCTGGGATTTAAAGTAAAAATTTATATATTAACAATGTTTTTATTTAATTGGATATAAAACGGTTGATGATTATGGCAGCAAGAAAAATTTCTGAAAATATGAAATACACGGCAAAAATAAGTTATGCTTTTGGTTTACTTAAAAAAAGATATAAGGGGAAGCCACCGTTTACTGAGAGTGATTTGTATAACGCCGATATAGATCGTATAATTAAATGGATTGATGAGCATCCTAATGAACAGCCAGAACTTAGATTTTATTTCAATGGAAGTGTTTGGGTTCGATCAACTAATGAAAAAGAAAAAATAACTGGTAGAACAATCAAAAACTGTTTGAAGGAACTATCCCTTAGTGGATTCTGGTAGGTGGTAAATATGGGAAGGGGAACATTTGGTTGGTATGATGAAAAGTTAACTAAGATTGAACAGGAGATATGGGATGAATTGGTAAAGCGCTACGGTGACGAAGATAATATTCCTTTTTCTAAAGGATATATTAATACGATTAGGAATAAAGAGAAGTTGTTAAGTTCACTTAGGAAAAACCCTAGGAAATATCCAAAGTGGAAATTAGTTTTTTCTGGTGAAACATTTGCTAAAAACATCGATAAAATACCTGAGAAGAATTTCTTAAATGATTTAGATGAATACGAATTTACTGGGGATTGGATGTTTTAACACAATAAAATAATAAAGGATGTAAAGTGAAGTATGACTAAATCGGCAGAGTGGAGAATTTCTTCATATATTAATAGTAAATTTCAAAGTATTTTGATGTCTATTGAAGATTTGGCGGATATATTTAAATATAAGAAGGATAAAAACCTCGTATATACTGCTAGGGAAAAGGTCGAAGCTGCAGAAAAGTATTTATATCATTTGATGGATAGAGCTAAAAATCCTAATAATTTAAAAGAAGGGTGGAAACCCTAATTTTTTTTTCTTATTATAAAAAATTATTTTTTTTTGTTTGTTTTAAAAATTTATAAATTATCCAAATTTTATTATAATTAATAAATAATACTTTAACATGATAATTTAACTACTTATGAGTGTTAAAATGAATGATCAACGGAAACTCTATATTATTATATTGATGTTTGTAGTGACTGGTCTTATAGGTATTACTATATTATATCAAATTGGAATCAATAATCAACAGACATCGGAACCATTCAAAGACGATTATTACATCGTTAGTTCAGGTGTTGTAATAGAGATGAAAGAATTTAACTTTACAACCCAAGATGTAGATTCGAATCCCTTGTTTTTTAACATTAAAAACATTACTCATTTCTATTACAATATAACAATATTTGACGAAGTTACGTTAAAAAATATTAATATTTATTTGGAAAGGAGTGTGGTAATAAAGAATGATATCAAAGTTAACGATAAAATAATTTTGTATAAACATAAGAACTCTGAGTTTTATAGGGTAGAAAATATAGGGGATGATTATTAGTGGAAGATAAAAACGAAGTTGAAAATACGAGGAAAATTATTAGTCAAATAAAGTTTGATACTCTAATAGATAATGTTGTTACGGAGCAGTGGGATAGATTGAGTAGAGTGGAAAAATTAGAGTTGGTTCTTAGAGAGAATTATAGATTTTTGGATTCTTTGGCTGTTTATTTCGCTAGTAAATATGAAAATAAGATTGCGTTAGATATTTTGCATCATCAGGAGCATATGGTGGAACTATTGGTTGGGTTATTGGATCTGAAGTATCAGATTAACGATATGGTAGTAGAGGAGGCAACACCAGAGGATATTAATTTGTTGAGAGAGGAGGTAGTTAAACTGAAGGAACTGACTCAACCTAGACCGATAACTGAGGATGATAAAAAAAGGATCTTATCGGATCTTTATGATAATGGAGAATGATAATTGGGAAGGGAATGACGAATGGGTAGTGGTATAGGTGTTTTGACTGAGTCTACTAAACGAGACTTGACAATGGGTAGTTTGATAAATAGGACTGTTAGTGTAGATGCTTTTAACGTTATTTATCAATTCCTACATGCCATAAGGGGTTCTGACGGAAAACCCCTTATGAATTACGGTGGTGATATTACGTCACATTTATCTGGGTTGTTTTATAGAAATTTAAAATTATTGGAACACGATATTAGACCTATTTACTGTTTTGACGGTAATGAAAAGATAACTAAACTTAGGTGGTATAGACAGAAAAATAAGGATTTGATACATATTACCGATAAGGTAATAGAATCTGGTAAAGAGTTGTTAGATTTAATGGGTATACAATCTATTCAATCTCCGAGTGAAGGTGATGCCCAATGTGCTTATCTAACAATGAAAGATCAAGCCTTTTGTGCTTGTAGTCAGGACTTCGATATACTCTTATTTGGTGGTAAACGTTTGGTTAGAAATTTGGCTATGAAAGCAGACAAAATAGAATTCATTTCTTTGGCTAAGGTTTTGAATGACAAAAGATTGAAACGTGAAGATCTTATATCTATTGCCATATTATCTGGTAATGATTATTTTTCTGGTATAAAGGGGGTTGGTGTTAACACGGCGGTAAAGGCAGTGACGGAGTATGATGATATATTTAAGGCTCCTTTTATTGATAAGGCTATGATAGAATGTAAAACTGGTAAGATGCTTAAAAACGGAGAATTTTTCGATTTATATCATAGGCTTATGGGAATGTATTTAAATCCTAATGTAAATACTAATTATAAACTAACAAGGAAGAAACCAGACTTTGAAAAATTATTTGAGTTTTTATATGAGAAAAATGGATTTTCTAGGGTTAGGGTGGAGAATGGAATCGGTAAACTTAGGAAATTATCTGTTAACGAAAAACAGACGACACTATTTGAATTTTAAAAAATATTAGGAGGTAGGTGAATTTTGGGTAATAGTTTTGAAGAAGTAATAAAGAAGAACATTAAAGAGAAATTGGATGAAATTATTCCTAACTTGACGTCAATTTGGGAGTTAATAGGAATATTGCCTGTCAATACTGTTGATGAGAATCAAGTTACTATGTTGAAGTATTTAGATAATTTTATTTGTACCCTTAAAACTTTGAGTAGTAGGTTGAATGGTGGTTAATTAACTGGATTTGGTGGATGGAAATGGAGTCTAATAAAATCTTTACTGGAATTGGTGCTTTCATAAAATACTACTTAGGGAAAAAGGTGTTAGAAGTTACAGCAGAGCAAATGATGGAGATGGAACGATTTGAAACTGCTTTGATAAACTTTCTGAATAAGAGTTTGAATTTTGATAGAAAGCGACAATACTTTATGTTGAAAGAGAAGCTGGATACTCTGGGTGCTATTAGAGAAAGTAATATTAACAAACAAAATTTAATAAAAAATAAGATAGAGTTGAAAAAAGCTATTTTGAGAGGAGGTGGGAAGGAATGAGTATGGAATATTTAAAAAAAGTTGTTGGTGTTTTGAAATCAATTGAAGGATTAGCTGAGGATATCTATGAAGAAATTAAATTTGAGGATTATCCTGATATTGATAAGTATAATGATACTGAGGATGTGAATTTTTTTAAATGAGTGTAGAAATAGATTATAACAAGGGAGATTGTACCTGCAGGATTGTTAATAAAGCAAGAGGTAAAAACTTGAAATATCGACTAGACCCATTTAGTTTCAGTGATGTTATGTTAATGAGTACATGCTGGGGATGTCATGAAAAATTGGGTGTCATTGTAATATTGGTAGAGGAACATTTGGGTGATCCTATTAAGCGTTATTCAACGGAAACATATATTTATTGTTTATCTTGTGGTAGAAAATATATTGAAGAAGAGATCGAACAACGAAAAAAGGGGATAGAGATATATAAACAGAAAATAAAATACTGCAAAAAGATATTACATAGAATTATAGAAGTTAAAGATAAAGTAGAAGAATTAATTAAAGATAATTGGTAATAAAAGAAGTGGGAGGGAATAGAACATGAGTGATAATATTGAATTAGATAAGTACAAAAAATTAGAAAATAGGTTAGATCTTATTGGAGGATTGTTTTTTATAATTACTATTACATTTACTTTTGTACTTATTCCAGTTAGTGTTTTCTATGACTCTACGGTTTAAATTACTGTCTTTGTTGTTGCCATTATTAGTTGGATTACTATGTTTTTATCTATAGGAGTAGATTATGGGTCGTATATTAGTTATGTAGATAAAAGGAGATAGGAAATTATAGGGGATGAACAATTATCCGGTATTCAAAATAGTGAATGTGGTAAGTTAGCTTCTGAGTTGTTACAGAGGGCTGGTGATAACAAACTTATTTGGGAGGTTTTGACGTTTACTTTCTTAAAATTGGAAGGTAGTGTTGGTATTAACAAATTAAGTGAAATAATTCAGGGTTCACTTTCGGATTGGAGTATTTAAAAAATGGTTAGATGGTACATAGACATATATCCTTGTAGTGCTTGTGAGAATCGACATATGTTAGGTGGGTGCAGGAAAGGACATGAAACCGAGTTCGTTGGTGGGTGTAATAAGTGTGGTATCGAGGTTAACTCCGAGTGGTATTACAAAAAGAAAAAGTGCAAAGACTTCGACCATAAGTACTTTGACGATCCAAGTGGAAGTTGATTAATTTAAGGTGGTAAAAATATGGAAAATATGTCAGAAGAAGAATTGGATTTATTAGTAAAAGAAAAAGCAGATAAGCTTAGAAGTATGTTTTTGAAGATAGCTGAAGAAAGAGGACACGAAATTGAAGAGTATCCGGGGGTACTATCAGAACGTTTACTTCATATATGGACGACGATGGAATGATACATAGGACGATGGAATTTTTAATACCTGCCCCATTGGATTTGGAAAAGGCTAAAGAAGCTAGAGATAAGGAAAAAAATAGAGGAAGGAGATAAAAATGGGTTTTTATAGTTGCTTGAAGGTTCACTGTATTTTAAAGGATAAATATGTGAAGATAATGGAAAATTTTTGTGAAATTATAGAAGAAAATTACGAAGCTAGACCGAAGGGTGCCTGTGGTGTGCGATTTCTATATGAGAAATATAATCCGTGGAGAACGTTAGCAGAAAAATACGATCTCGAATTTATAAAAAAATGGTTTGTAGGAAAAATACATTCATATAAGATTGGATTGTTTGAGAATGAGAGCGAGCTATTACCGGTGTGGGATTGGGTTGGAGTGAAAGGTAATCATTGGAAATTTATATCTGAAATAAAAAATTATGATAATGAAATAAATTCATTTATTAGTATGGTTTTACTTAAAATTTCTGAGAGTATTATCCATTGTGAGTATATAAACGAGGATATGGATGATAGTATAATGTTTTATGAGAACTATGAAGTTTAGTGATATTATTATGTTTATATGTTAAAATTTATGGTGAATGTCAATATCTGTTGTATCTCTTCTTGAGAGGTTTCCCAGAGAAATAGGTAGACCTTTTAAAGAAGGCATTGTGTGGAACTTAGATGAAATAAATTCATATATAAAAAAGTATGGTAGTTCCCACGGTATACATATATCGGTTTATCCGTATTCTACTATTGATCAGGGGAAGGTAGATTATGAATCGGCAATTATAGATAAAATATTCTTCGATATAGACCCTCCTGATTGGCTTGAACCTACCAGAAAGTTATTTAAGTGGTGTTATAATTATAACTTACTAAGCACATTTATAATGTCTGGTGGTGGTTCTCACGACTTTATTTATTGTAAAGAGACCATAAAAAATAAGAGATCGTGTATACATAACTTTCAATCCTATTTGGAAAATAAGATAAAAATAAGGATGGATCCTCAGGTAAAGGGTGATTTATCTCAGACGTTTAGAATCCCGGAAACATTTAACTTCAAACGTGGTAGGTATTCAATATATTTAGATAAAGATTTACTATTTAATAAAACTGAGAAGGAGATATACGAAATTGCCAGTAAATATCCAATCAGAAAACCAAAGCGATATTTTTACGGTGAGAAACTCCTTAACTTATCTAAATTTGATGTAGAGGATTTTATGTATTCTATAGATAGTAAATTGTCTACACCTATGAACGGGGATCTCTATACTAAGGATGAGCTGGATAAGTTAAATATTCCGTTTGATAAGTTTCCACCATGTGTGAAATCTTGGTTAAATAATCCTGAACTTGGATATAAAGGGAGATTTTGTTTAGTTATATATTTGAGAGATCAAACTGTAACTAAAGTTCCAATACCATTTAAGGTAATAGTATCCATTTTAAAAATTATATTGAGTAATGATATGTGGTTACATACTTCTACTAATTTGAGGTTATCTAATCACCACGAAGGAGAAGGATTAAGACCAGTGAAAAAAGCATATTCAAATTTGAAATATAAAATGTATAGTTGCTACCAATTAAGAGACTTCAATTTGTGTCCAGAAAAATGTGGAAGGTGGCATCCTATTTTTGATTGAACCACTTCTACTATTTAAACATATCTAAGATAATTTTTATTTATTTTTTATGTTTATTTTGTATGATTTTAATATTGAAACTTAAATACACTATGTAACATATCCAAAAACATAGATTTATAAATAAAAAAATTATTATTTATATATCAAAAAAAATGTTATATGGAAGTAATGAATATGCCAAAAAAGACCCAAAAAAAGAAACAAGAAGTAGAAGAGGAAATTGAGGTTGTTGACGATCTTGAAGATATTGAACTTGATGAGGACGAAGAGGACGAATTAGAAGAAGCATTAGAGGAAGCAGCCGAAATGGAAGAAGAATTTGAGGACGAAGATGAGGAAGAGGACGAAGATGAGGAAGAACCTACTCCTAAAACCTCTAAAAAGAAAAAGGCAACAACCAAAAAGGCACCTAAGAAACGAGGTGCTCCCAAATTAAAAACTGATCCAAAAAAGCTTCCTGCATTGGGGAGCAAGGTTATGGATAAAAATGGTAAGGAACACAAAATCACCAAAGCTCTGTTAGCTGAATTCAACGAATTTATGGAAGCTAAACCCGGAAAGTTTCCGGTTTGGCGTGGAGTGATTACCGGAACTTTTATCCTGTATCAAATGGAGAAGGAAAAAGCTTCTAAGGAAGCGAAATAATTTTTTTTTTGTTTATCTTTTTTTTTATTATTTTATTGATTAAGTTTGACTATGTAACATATAAATGGTTATGATACATATAATATGAGTTTTATAAATAAATATATTTCTAATTAATCGCGATTTTAATTAATTATTTAAATAATACTTATTTTTTATATTATAGAGATTTAATATTAATGAGTTGAAAAAATAAATTATGCCAAGAAAGAAAAGAGAAACTAGGAAACACACTTGGAAAGGTAAGACCCAAGAAGTCGCATACTGGAAGGGTATGAAATGGGATAAACCCTTAACCGAAGAAATGAAACGAATGGAGAAAGAAACCGGACAAAAGGCAGTATGGCGTGGAGAAATTACCGGAACCTTCGAATATTGGAAATACTGGAAAGAATACCACGAATCGATTAAGAAACCTCGTGGCTTCCAAAAAGGACATGCACCTTATAGACGAAGTAAAAGTACTAGTATGGAGTCCATAATTGCTGCGTATAAACATAAATATGGGGTTAAAAGGGTAAATACTGATACCAAGAAATTTAAAGCGTTTGCTGAATCTTATTCATAAATTTTTTTTTTCTTTTTATATTTTAAAACTATAAAAATGTAGGGTGGTTATGGTAGGATGGGTGGTTATATAGAAGTATCAAAACGAAAATATAAAGTTTCTTTTGAGATAGAAGGTACATATATAACAGACGATACAAGTTTGACTAAAGAAAATATAAGACGAGAGTTAAGGTATACTATGGCTATAAGTTCAGTCGACAGGGGATATGGTAGTCCATCTTCTGATACTAAAATATCTAAAATAAAGATAGTTAAACTATAAAATTTTTTCTTTTTTATGTGTTTCGACCTGTATTTTAAAAATATTTAAATTTATAAAAAATTTTATAAATTTATTAAAATATCCAAAATTCGATATAACATGATAATATGTAAACATTTTAAATTTAGTGCGGCGCACAAATTAGTAGATTACAAAGGCAAATGTAAAAATTTACATGGTCACACCTGGTATGGACATGTGACTATTGAACTTAAGGGTGGTATTAATTGTTATTGGCAAAATGGTATGGCTATAGATTTTAATTTAATTAAGAAAGAAATAGAAAATCGATTTGATCACAAATTCCTTAATAATGTAATAAAGTTTAATCCGACTGCTGAAAATATCGCATCAGCTATATGTATCCTTGTTGATAAAATGATGTTTGATTTGATATATAACGGACCTGTAGATCTACAGGTTTTTACTTCAGTTAAATTATACGAATCTGATACGTCTAGTGTGGAGGTTGAAATAAAGGAGGCTTATGATTGGTTCAATTTTGAATTACGTAGGGATGGTATATTAGAAAAAATATTTGGGAATGTGTTTGGGTGATTACATGTCTTGGATTAATGTAGAGGATATTAGAGATAAGGTAAGTGACATATTCTTCTCCATACAGGGAGAGGGGAAATATATTGGGATGCCAAGCTTATTTATAAGGTTTAATAAATGTAATTTGAAATGTTCGTACTGTGACACCGATTTTACTAGAGATAGTCTTTTACTAGATAAAATAGGTATAACGTTTCAAAAATATTTATATGATATGTGTAATAAGTATCATTTTAGACATTTAGTATTTACTGGTGGTGAACCACTTTTATTTAAGGATGAAATAGTCAGATTAACTCAATATGTATATACTCACGTAAAAAATAATAAGCATTTTAATATCAAGATAGAAACCAACGGTACGTTATCCTTACTTACCGAAATTGGTAGTCCGTATAAACAAACTATATCCGGTAGATATTTAATATATACAATAACTCAGAAATCAAATTATAGGATACCAATACATTTATTGGAAGAACTATTACACCATGGTTACGAAAATATAGAAGTCAACTTTAAATACATGATTGATCCCGAACATGTAAGTAGAGATATTGAACTAATACTTAGCTTTATCAGAAAAAATTATTTATATGAATTTCCATTTTATTTATCACCTATTAATACCGAAAAAACGAATGATAAGTATGTAAAGATGTATGATGGAAAATCTAAACGGTATATGAGAACGTATTTAAAAACTATAGCAAAAATCGCAAGTGACGTAAATAAGGATTTATATAGTAAAGAGTTTAATTTTATGGGTATTACACCTCAACTACACAAATTTATTGGTATGGAATGAATCTGGATAAAATTAGAAGATGTATTAAAACTTTACTTTTAGAGATAGAAGGTACAGATGAGTTACGAGAGGGAATAAAGGAAACTCCAAATAGAGTAGCAAGAATGTATGAAGAGATTTTCAATGGATATAATAATAACGACGATAATTCTCTAATAAAAGTATTTAAACACGAAGATATAGCTTCTGAGTTAGTAATATCAAAAAATATAAAATTTTATTCCATATGTGAACACCATATGTTACCTTTTTATGGTAGGGTCGATGTAGCATATTTGTCAAATGAAGGTAATATAATTGGTATATCGAAACTATCTAGAATCGTAGACAAATTTGCTCATAGATTAAATATACAAGAAAAAATGACCAATGATATATGTAAATTTATTTATGAGTCAGATTTGAAACCGGCGTCGGTTATGGTTGTAATTGAAGCACTTCATTTGTGTGAAGTTATGCGTGGTGTTAAGAAGGAAAACGTTAAAATGGTTACATCCTCCGTTAAAGGAGATGCTCTTAATAACCTCAAATTAAGGAGTGAAATATTGAGTTTAATCGATAGGTGATTGTCTGATTATATAAATTTCTTTAGAGTATTATTATATTGTAAAAAAGAAAATGCGAATAAATGAAGAATTGGAAAAATTCACGTTGGTTAATATTTATTGAGAAGTCAGAGGGATAAAAAATCGTGGGTGAAGAATTAGATAAAATGTTTGAAAAGTTTCAAACTCCTGTTAAAACGATTTACATTAACGATTCAAAATTAATGGAGGATTTTAACGAAAGAACACCAAAGGAACGAGATGCCGTAATCGAACAATTTTTCGATGAAATGACTAGAATGTTTTTGGAACTGAAAATGTCGTTTACCGAAAAGACGAATTTTGAATTAGCTAGCAGTCGTTTGAATTATTTCTTTCTTAGAACGCTTAAAATCTTATATCGATTGGATTTTAACACAGCAATGGAGAAATATAAAGAATTAACGAGGAGATAATATGGTAAAAATACCGATTGATGTTGAGAAGCTAACGAGTGGTTCGTTTAAAGATTTTTATAGGATAATAATAGAAGGTAGTCAGGTTATATTATCTCCAGATGAAGTCGATGAACTAATGGATAAAATTAAGAAACCTAAGTTGGTAGATCGTTAAAAAATGGATGAGATTGAATGGGATACTATTGAATTTCACAGTCACGGTGATTCGTGTCGTATTTTTGTACCTAATGGTAAAATGAAAACATATATCGAAGGACCAGAGTTGATTTAAATGGTAGAAAAAATTAGAATGAAAGAGAAGATGTTTAAATCTTGTTTGTTTATATCAAATAGAAATTGTAGTTATGACTGTCCTTTTTGTTCTTCCAAATCTCTTAAGACTAAGGATGCTAATTTTATAGATATTATAAATGCGTTGGAAATAATGAGTAATTTGTCTGAATTTATTGTTATCATGGGGGGTGAACCATTGGAATATGAACATATATACGATGTCATAGGATATCTCAGTGATACATTGGGAATGGATTTCACTATAGTTACTAATGGTAGTAAGTTAAGTGAATCTATTGCTATGAGGTTGAGTGAATCTGGTCTTAAGAATATAACTATAAGTGTAGATTCCTACAAAGGTTTTAAGGATAAGTTTGATATATATAGAAAATATTTTGATGATGTTTCCATAAATCTATTATACGAAGAAAAGACTATTGGAAAATTATTTGATACTATCAGATATTTTACCAGCCTAAAAGTGTGGACTATAGTTGCTGTATATAATTATAGTACAGACGATAGAAAACATTGTCTGATGGGAAACTACGATTCTACTATTTCTATTAACGATTCGCGTCTGAAATATAGAATAATAGATGATGTTAAGAATGTTTTATATAATTATGATAAACTTCTGATTCATAATACAAAAGAATATATTAGAAATATACCAAAATTTATGGATATGAGTTGGCATTGTAGTTATCCTTATAGATTAGTAGTAAATAACGACCTCATGATTATGCCCTGTGAGGATATGGTGCCATTTGATTTTAATATATTCGATTTAAACCGTAGTATAGAGAAGTATGGATTTGAATGGTACGTTAAGATTTTTAAAGAAAGAATTGAGGAATGTAATGGATGTTACCTTTCTTGCTATTACGATTTAGAAAAATTAACGAGGTTAGAAGTTATGCATAAGGGAGGTAAAAACGTCAATTTTTATGATACTGGATTAAAACAGTGTGTTAGGGCAAGAAACAGAGAAATAAAAGAATCTGAAGATCATATTTGTTGGTTCTGTGGAAGCCCAATAACTATAGCATCTTCTATTAAAACTTTCTGTAAAAAATGTGGTCTTATGAAATGTACTACCTGTGGATTGTGTTTTTGTGATGCCACTGAAAATGAAAAAAAATACTTATTATGGATTAATGAGAAATATTGTTGTAATGAAGAAAAGTTGAAGAATTTTAATAAAATTGAGTTTGAACTCTCATCTCGTGAATTTAATGTTAATGGAGTCATAATTAGAAATGCTATACGTTGTATACAGAGATGTTCCGACTATTTTAGAAATATCATTTAGAAAAAGGGGATTAAAATGAAAATAAACATTACTAAATCCGGCCTCGATTTATATTGGTATAATGAGAATAGGATAACTGTAGGTATTGTGTTTAATAATGAATTTAATGGTTTACGTTTATTACTTAATTCGTTAAGATATGAAAGGAATTATATAGGGGAGGTAATTCTGTTAGTTAATGATAGTTATAGTTCTATTGATATTAATAGGTTATATAATCTATTATTTGAATACATAAAACTAAACTTTCATATTATTTATTCGGGTTCCAATCTTGGTGCTTCCTACGGTAAGAATAGAATAATAAGGGAATGTGTGTCTAGGTATTTGCTAATATGTGATTCTGATTCCTATATTAGGAAAGATACTATATCAATGTTACTTAATATTATTAAGAAATATAGAACATATGCTGTATGTCCAAAAATGTTGTACGGTGGTACTAATAGAATTTGGTTTTACGGTAAATATAATAAACATTTTAATAATACGATACGTAAAGGTGAAATTGATGATATACCTTCAGAATCAATAAGTATTGGTCATATGATAACTACTTGTGTATTATTGGATGTTTGGATGTTTAAGGAGAAGGAACTTTGGTTTGATACTGAGTTTTTTGTTTACCATGAAGATATTAGTAATACAGCATTTAGAAAGGATGTTTATTGTATATTTCAACCTAGTACTATTGCTGAACATAATGTAGAGTTGCTCATTACTAAATTTGATAAGTTCAGACATTATTTAATGTTTAGAAATGAGATAATAATATATTTATTTAGAAGATTAGATCCTATTGGTATGTTACTATCTATAATAAATAATATAAAGTTGAAGGGACAGCCTTTTAAATTAAAGATTCGGGCATTTATGTACGGGATAAAGTTAGGATTAATAAAATTGTTTGGATTGTTTGATGGTAAGATAATAGATATAAATGAATTTAAATATATTCAAAAATTATCTAAATATAGGGTTGTCCTGTGAATAATAGAAGAATAAAAATAATGCTAGATATAATTAATACTATATTGACTGTAGTTATATCTTTTATTATTTTTGGGTTTATTGGTGTTATTATATCATTTTTGCCTGATATTATGCTCATATATATAGTTAGTGATTTATGGCAAAAAAATACGCAAGATAAATTATTAGGCTTTAAAGGTAAGTTACATTTATATTTACATAGTTATAGATTCTTAGCAACTATTACCTTTATTATTTTACTATTTGTAATTGTTTTTATAAATGAATTAATTATTGTAGATATTATCCTTAGAATACTACTTATAATATATGTACATATATTTTTAGACCATGCGACTCACAGTAAAAAATATAATAGATTTTTTGAAGGATATATGTAAAATGGGATTATTTAAGAAAGCAGAAGAGAGTGATCATATATCTAGTTTCTTTGTTTTTACCTCTGATGAAGATGTAGAAAAAATAGATTTTGTTGAGTTACATTATTGTATATATCCTAAACCTAAGTTTTTTCATAACATAAAAAAAATGTATTGGTTAGATGATGACTTATACGTAATAGAAACTTCGACGGATTGTAGTATGATTTATAAACATGCCATTAGTGAATTAATTATACATTTTAGGGAGGAAATGATTAATGTCAAGTGAGAAAAAGACCGTCTTACTGTATTCAGGTGGAATGGATAGTTTTATATGTAATTTCCTATTTGAACCAGATATATTACTATACATTAAGACAGGTTCCAGATACGAAGAAAAAGAGTTAAAAATTATTAATGCGTTTGATGAACTTGGGGGATTCGGAGGTAGGCTCATCATTGTAGATGCAAGTAGTATACTTGGATTTGAGTTGGATAATGCTCATATACCTTTACGAAATTTATTCTTTATTGAAATAGCTAGTTTTTACGGGGATATAGTTTATTTGTGTGCTCTCAGGGGTGAAACTAGTAAGGATAAGACTAATAAATTTAGGAAAATGGCTCAGAATATAATTTCTTATTGTTGGGACGATGTTCTTGGATTACAAACTAAAAGGAAGGTAAAAATTGAATTTCCAGTTAGAAGGTATACAAAGACTAAATTATTGAAAAAGTATATTAAGAAAGGTGGAGATGTAGAGGATTTAGAAAATTTTACGGTGTCTTGCTACGATAATAAGCATAGATCGTGTGGATGGTGTATAAGTTGTTTAAGGCGGTGGGTAGCTGAGATAAACAATGGTTTATGGGTTAAGTGGTATTGGGAGCCTAAATGGGATAAAAATCCGTATTGGTATTATTATGAATTGATGAAACAATATAAGGGGATATGGAGAAAGATATTTATTATTTTTACTAAAAGATTTTGGGTTAATTTAATATCTAATCTTGAATTATTGAAAGCCAGAAGAGTATATTTGAGAAAGGTTAATCCAGATATAAGGGTATTTGTTAGACTACATAAGCATAAATTAAAGGAAAATGTATAAGAAGAGGTAAAGATGTCAAAACAAGAATTTACCGAAGAAGAACGAGAAGCTATTACTAATGTGGTTTCTGGTTGTATGATGGATCATACTTCTTGTATGGTGAGAGACTGGGCTGATTTTTACTATAAGTTTCATCCTAAAGAATTGAAGGAAATGGTAAATGATTTGAGGGAAGAAAATGATTAACTCAAGGAAGATATGTGGAAGATGCGCTCATTGGACAAATTATCCATTAAACCCAAATAATATGGGTTATTGCGACGAGTGTAAAATGGATATGTGGTTATTTAGGGTTTGCCACGATTTTGAGGAGGAATAGAAATAAATGTTTGAAGATTTTTATTTTGTAGTTGAAAATTCTTTTCTTTTTACTCGTAGAACTGGGAATATATGGGTTGATTATACTAAACTTTGTGTGTTACAGAGTGTTTTGAAATCCTATGATAACAAAAATCGTTGTTTTGTAAATACATTTCCCGACGTTTTTAGGAACGTTAAAAAACTTATGATTGATTCAGGTGGTTATAATATTTTAAAGAATTATCCAGATTATCCGTTTACTGTTTCTGAATATAATGATTGTTTAAACTTTATTAATCCAGATTCAGGTGTTTGTTTGGATTACAATACAGCATCTTTAATTGAAAAAATAGGGGATAGGTACGAAGATAGATTACCATATATGAGAAAGACTATAGATAACTACATAGAACAATTCGATATGGATAGGAATTACGAGTTAATTATTCCCATACAAGGGAATAGTGTCGATGAAAAATTACTATTTGTAGATATGTTAGGTGAGAACTTCGATTTAAAACAGGTGGAGTATTGGGGTATCGGAGGTGGTGGTATTACCAACATGGATGGTGATATGTACGATTTTTTTATAGAAATACGGCGTCAGGTTTGTAATTATTTAAACAGGAGGTTTAATAATCCAAAGATACATATATTTGGTGGAAATTTAACTTTTATGAAGAGTTTACTCAAATACGGATTTGAATTTACTTCTGTTGATACTTGGTCATGGGGAATACCAATGAAGAAGGGTCGTACATTTGACGATAATTTGGATAGTATTTGGATACGAGAGTCTGGTTTAACTATGACTGAGGCTAAACAGAGATGTATTTTGAAATATATAGATGAAATAGGGAAGATTATGGAAATATTGGAGTCTAACCGAAAGGTAATGTCGCTGGTATAGGTTCAATATATGTATAATCATAACATATATTTAAATATGATAATTGTCTATATTTATATAAAAATAAAAAAGTTTTGGAGGTCAAAAGAAATATGAGTGTCGCTAAGGTTTATGGGTTATCATTTCCGTTTATGCTTAGACCTCGTCAAGAGGAGGCTATACCTTTAATTAATGAGCGGAAAAATTTCATTACTGTCTTACCTACGGGTTATGGTAAGACACCTATTGCTATTATGGCAATAGCTAAGACTTTAAGTGTTGGAAAACGAGCAGTTTTATTGTCACCATTGAAAGTTTTAACTAAGGAGCAAACCGCTGAGTTGAAGAAATATTTTCCAAAAAGTAGAATTATCTTAGATGATGGTGATAACAGGAAGGAAATAGATGAGTACGGTGATTGGAATATTGCTATACTTACATATGAGAGGTTTTATGTTATTCTTAATGATGTGAATAAACGTACAATCTTTTCTAATCTCGGACTAGTAGTTATAGATGAGGTTCATAACTACGGTGATGAGTCACGAGGTGGTATAGTGGAATGTGATGTGATAATGACTAGAGTTTTATTTCCTGATTGTCAAATCGTTGGTTTATCTGCTACTATTGATAATCCGGTAAAATTTTCCGATGATTTAAAAATGTCGTTAATAAGTGCTGGTAAAGACGAACGACCTGTACCATTGAAAAAATACGTTATGACATATCGCAAAAACTATAATTATTGGTTGGATATAAAGGCGAGAGTCGATATTATCCGTAAAATTATTGTTAAATTTCCAGATAAGAAAATTCTCATATTTACGACTTCAAGATCCAGAACTAGGGGTGTAATATCCGAACTTACTCATAATAATAATATTAAATTAAATGAAGCATTATACACTTATAAAATGGGTTGGCATAATGCTGGTATGTCGGTTGAGGAAAAAGACAAAGTTGAAGATATGTTCAGAAGTGGTAGAATTAACATAGTTGCTGCTACTCCCACATTAGCAATGGGAGTAAATTTACCTGCTGATATAGTCGTAATGTTCGATATGTATCAGTATTCATATTTACTTGGTAGACAACTAATTGAAAAAGACCGTTTAGAACAAAGTATGGGTCGGGCTGGACGACCTGGTTTTTCCAAAATGGGATATGCTTTCGTTTTTTGTGCTGAGTCTGAAAAGGAGGAAGTACTTGAGCATATGAAAAGACCACTTTTGGTTGAGTCAAAGTTGAGGAACTACCTTAAGAAATACGAACTTGGATGGGTGGTTTCTGAGATAGTGACCGATGTTGATAAGTTTTCTTTAATAGAAAATTTCCTTATGGATAATACTATAACTAGAGATTTATTAGTAAGTGAGTTGAATTGGTTAACGAAACACAGATTTGTTCATACTAATGGTGATAGATTGGTACCTACCTTTAAGGGCAGAATGACTTCAAAGTATTCAATACAACCGGAAACGGTTGTTCACTGGGAGAGAGTGTTGTATAAAAAGGAAGATTTGACCAATGGAGAATTATTCTGTTTAATAGCCAGTGCTCCAGAATATGCATCCATAGTGGTAGCTTATGATAACGATCAAACTAAGATAGATTATGCCATAGATTTTATTAAACCAAGACAGGAAATAACCAGACATTTTGGGTATAAAATAATGGATAAGTATATAGATTTTTCTGGTAATATAATGAAAATTTTTGCTCTTACTTATCATAAAGAATTAATAATGAAAGAAACGACGGAATATCAAGATAGGATAGATGAGTTAGAACGGAAAGTAGAATATGTAGAAAAATATGATCAATATACAATAGCTAACGAAATAGGCAAACTTAACAAAGAAATAAATAAAGTTAAAAAGAATTTCACCTTCAGTTCGGGTGATAAGTATACTGTACTTGGTGCTTCTGAACGTTTCTTATCTATTTCTTCGATTCTATTTAGAGATTACAAGCAGGAATTAACTGACTTACTAATAGGGGCTAAACATGGTATCATAACGGGTGGTATCATAGAGTTAGCTAAATTGAAAGGTATTGGTGAGAAACGATTAAGTTCACTATTAAGTAGAAATATTGACTCGGTTGAAAAATTCATTTCTACATCAGTTTCTAAATTATCTGAAATTATAGGTTTAAAGACTGATAGTATAATGGAAATTAAAAAGGGAGCTGCAGTATTTTTATGATGGAACTTGGTGTGGATAATAGAGAACCATCTATTATGATTAGGTATTTAAGAATCAATATTTCTCAATATAATATTAAATGTAGAGTATTTTCTTCTCATTTCCCTGTATGCGATTATATTATTAGGGGTGAGGACTCTAAAGTTGGAAATGTTGGAATAGAAAGAAAAAGCAAAGATGATTATGTTTCTTCTATTGCCGATGGTAGATTATTTAGACAGGTCATAGAGATGTATGAAAATGGGTTTAGTCGTGTTATCATCTTAATAGAAGGGGATATAAATAACGTCTTTTCCCAAATGAGTACCGAGAGTAAACTTGGAGCCCTTGGTTCACTAATGACTAAGTATGGTGTCAGTATTTACCATTCTGCCAATAAGGAGGAATCTGCCTATATGATTGTATCTATACTTAAACATTCTACTGGTACCATAGATTTTACTAAATTATATAAACCAATAGCATCTACCGATGATAGAGAGATAGGTGCTATATCTTGTGCCGAAGGTTGGGGATATAATTTATCGAAAAAAGCTAGGAAATATTATACAATAAGAGATATATCGAATATACGGGATCCAACCATAGTTTCAAATAGAATTAGTGGTGTAGGGCCTACAAAGAGTGAATCATTAGTTAAATTGTTTACTGGAGGTAATGTGAATAGAATTAGTGAGATTGATATGTTAAATTTTAAATGGTATTTAAGTAAAATGTATAAATACGTCAAAACAGGAAAGAGTTTATATAAAAAAGAGTTGGAGGGAATGTTAAAAGAGTTTAACAGGATGAAACGTGTTTTATGATGTCAATTATATCGTTTAACGTTATTAATAACATGTATTTAGTTGATAGGATAGAAAAATTATTAAAAAAAGAAGGATCTATGCAACTTATAGAGATAGTTAACGAGTTAAATAAAGATCCATCCTATGGTAAGGTTACAAGGAATACCATTAATACAACGTTGTATAATCATAAAGATAAATTTAAAAGGGTTAGTTATGGAGTATACGACTTAAAAAATGGTACTGTCAAGCAAATTGAGTCATCAGTATTAGACAAAGTATTGGTATTAATGGTAATTTATCAAAAAATAATGAGATCTAATAATGTTAGTTTCGATACTAAAATCAAATTTTCTAAAGAAGAGATATCTTTTATAAGTAGGAGGTTTAGTAAGATAAAAACTGATGGAGAATATAGACTTTGAAAAATTATATACTGAAGCTGTAGTACACGAAAATAATAAAAAAAGTATAACTAAAGAATATTTTAAAGATGAATTAATTTTATTATTGAAAAACTTCGATAAATATAAGTTAAATGAAAAAATAAATAAATTATATAATCTAATTTATACAGAGATAAAAAACGTAAATAAAAAAATTGGAATTATTTTATGTCAATAGAGGATCAAGTAAGGAAATACCACGAGATAAGTAAACAAATTTCTATTTTGAATAATATCAAAGATACTCTTAAGAGTGATATAAAAACTTATTTAACTAGTGAAAAAATAGGATTTAAAGAATTTAGTAAATATAGAATATCAGTTACCAAATATAATAGAACTTATTGGCTTAAGGATAAGCTAAAAGAATTTATAATGAATTCGGGTAGGAAAGTATCAGAGTTTTCATATGATAAAGAGATAGAGAAATTAAATGTAGTTGAAATAGATAGTACTGAGCTAGAGATGGTAGAGATTAGTTAAGATGGATAGAATATTAATAGATTGCGTAGATAAGGAATGTGGTCTATATACTGGAGATAACAAAGTTATATCTGGTTCTGGAAATGTAAACTATAATTTGATGATTATAGGAGAAGCACCTGGTGGTACTGAAGTAAAACTTGGTAAACCATTTGTAGGTAGAAGTGGAATGCTTTTAACTGAATCTATGAAAAAAGCTGGTATAAATAGAGAGTATTTCTATGTTACTAATATAGTAAAATGTAGGCCACCAAATAATAGGACACCATCGTGGGACGAAATTAATAGTTGTAGAAAACACTTATTATATGAGATGAGTCAAATGAAACCTTTGATTATAGTAACATTAGGCTCTACCGCAACGTCGTATTTTATTAAAAACCGAGGTATGAAAAGTAGTATAGGTAAGTTATTTGTAAAAAGGAAAGACATGATAGAGTATTATGTGTATCCGGTTTACCATCCGTCCTATATTTTAAGGGGTGGACTCGATAATAAAGAATATATTAATTTATTTATGAAATTAAAAAGTATAGTTATTAAATTATTAAGTAAAAAAAGAGATAGATTAAATGTAATATTAAATGGTTTAGAGGGATAAATATGTCATTGTGTGAGTATTACGAATTAGGATATTGCTTTAATAAAAAACATCTATCAATAGAGTGCGATGGTAAAAATTACAAATGTGATGATTATAAGGAAGCAGAGTGTAAATTTAGAAATTAGGAGGTATATAATATGGTGGATAAATGTAGGCATATTAATATAGTTAAAAACTCAATTTATGTGACTTGTATTGACTGTGGTCTAGTTGTTAGAACTGATAGATATGTCTCTATGCGTAGTCGAGTATATGATAGTGAAGATGTGAGAAATAAGGTGCATACTGAGGTTGTATCTGGTATTTTTAACACTCGAAGGACTACTTTTGAAATTAGGAATAACGTAAAGGATAAAAGTACATTTAGTAGAATTAAAAGGGTATCAAATTGGGATCCTGGTTATAAGCGTAAGGGTATTACTATTAAAATTTTGAGTGAGAAATACTTTAAACATATTGAAATGGATAATAGTGATATTAAAAAGGATGTAGAATATCTTATTCTTAAAACAATAGATAAAAAATTATCTGGTTATAGTAATGCGGCGTTTGCTATGGCTATTCTAATTTATTGTTTTAGATTACATGAAACACCTTTCAACGTAAGAAATATGTTGAGTTTTTTTGGTGATGATGGTTATGTGAAGGATGAGAATAACGATAGTGGTAAGCTAAATATGAAAACTGTTATGAAATTACATTATGGAATGATTAAGGAATACAATTTGAAACCGGTTAAGGCTGTGCCTCTGCATGGATACGTCAGACATTATATATACCGCCTAAATAATAAATTTGGTGGGTTGAATGGTAGTGTGAATGATATATTATCCGATGGTTATAATTTCTCTAACATGTATGATAGTATTTATAGTGGTAGGAATAAGTTGTGTTCTACTGCTGGTATAATTTACGTATTATCTGATAAGTACGACTGGGGTCTTAGACAGGATGATATATCAGAGATTTTAGAGGTTACTACTGTCTCTCTTAGAACAGCCAGAGATAATTTATTGAATTTGTTGTAATTCTATAGGGTTTCTGATTATGAAGGAATAGTAAGGTGATTTTAATACCTAAGATTGAATTAATAAAGTTAACGAAGGATATCAGAGAACAATTGACTAAGAATAAGGGTAGAGTAGCAATAGTTGACCCTTATAGTATGGAAGTATTGGTAGTTGTAGATTCTGATCTTAATAAGTTCAAACCTCCTGAAGGTAGGATGTTTCTTACCACTGATGGTATGTTCAAATGGTATTATTATAATGGTAGATATTGTAGGAAACACGATGGTTCCTATTTTTTTATGACAACTCAAAAGGTTTTTGTGTCTGGTAAATATCCACCTATGAAATTAAAAGAAAATCTACTTGGTTATAAATCAAATAAAGTGTCTTATAGATATTAAGGAGGTGGATAAAATAATGGACGATACACAGGAGGTAATTATTGTAATAATTTCTCTTTTAACGACTTTTTTGATTATATTTTGTTGTGCCTATTCATATATGGAAGAACAGAAGAAAATAGACGATCAAACCGTTGTTCTCGAAGGAGCGATTGAAGATATGAGAATAGAGGATGGTTTGCACAAATTATATATTATTACAATAGATGGAAAGGAGTATGCCTTAAATGATTTTAAAATAGATGAAACTAGAATTTATCAGAATTATGCTAAAGTATATTATCAATTGAATATCGGTGATTATATTGTAATATATAAATCAGGGAGATGGACTATTTTAGATGATGATACATAAACCTATATATTTAAATATGATAATTGTTTATATTTATATAAATAAAATAAAAAAAGTGATTAGAAAAGTATGAAAATGAATAAAAATAAGCATTTTTTACAAACAATAGAAAAACCTTTTATTGACGAATGTGTCTCGTGTGGGTCGTTATTCTTGAATAGTGCCCGCCCCGTGAAAATATGTTCATTTTGCGGGGGTTCAAAGGAAAAGCCTCATGGAATGAAAAGAGTTTTGCCCCTTAAAATCCATCGAGATATTAACGAATATCTCGTGGAGGATGGAACCTATTTTTATGTTCTCCAAGAAGGACATAAAACAATGAGAACAAATAAAAGGAAAAGGGTGGTTTAAAAAATGGAAAGCTTAGTAAAAAAAATGGAAAACTTAGAAGATCTTGAAATAACACAAGAAGTTTTGGATAAATTTTATTGTATAAATCGAGGTACGCATTTTTCTTTATCTATGAATTGTCCTATTTGTGGTAGAGATACCAGAATAGGAGGTTTTCGAGAACCTTCTGAAGCTCTTGGTATGAAAATTAATGTTATAAAAATGTGTAAAATAAATAACCTTCATACTGCTGAAGAATGGAACAAACATCTAAATCATTCGGTTTTTTATTATATTCTAGAACATATGGATAAATTAATTTAAATTCTTTTTTTTATTTTAAATTGAGAATTAAATCAAAAAATTAAAAAAAAATTGGAGGTTATCAAAATCGTGAGTAGGATTAACATTGAAAACTCCTTATACTTATCTAATAAGGAGTTTGAGATAGTTGGTATGATTGACTACGGAAAATTTGGCGCAGGTACCTGTGTGGAAGGCCATCCGATCAGGTATGGTGTTGAAGTCAAAGATTCAGATGGTAACGTCTATGTTTACGGCAATGTATGCATTGCCAAACCTTTCATATTAAAATATTGGAACTTAAGTGAAGATCAACTTAACGATGAAGATGTTCTTAGGGCTGGTAAATATCTATGGATTATTGCTAGAGATGAGTTAGGAGATTTTACTAAGGATATTCCACATCCGAAAGATGTAAATTACGATTTTAAGAAGTTAGCTGGTATTCTCAGGGAAATTGTTAAGGGTGCTAGAAAGAAAAAGTCGGTTCATTTGAAGGAACTAATGAAGGTAGAAGGTCACAAAAAGAAGGTGGCTAAGTTTTTAACTGATAATAGTGAACAGCATGAAATTGTAAAGAAACTTGTTACTTGCTTTAAGAAAAATAAACAAACTAAAATACTAACTAACTGGGAGAAGAGTTTTATAATATCAGTCGTTACACAACATAATAATATGAGAGTTTTTTCGGACAAGCAATTAGATGTGGCAAATAAAATATTAAAATCTAAAAACGAAGATAGATTTCAGGAAATAACTAGAATTTTGAATAAAGCTACTAATATTGTTGATAAACTCAATGAGGATGAGAGACAGTATTTGTTTTCGTTTCAACAATTATTTTTTGAGCGTGGAAGTTTGACGGATAAACAAATTGAAGTACTTAGAAGTATTGTAACTACTAATTATGATGAATTTATTGGAAGATCAGTAAAAAAATGGCTAATGGAAAAGAATTTTTCTATTAGTAAAAACGGTGTTATCAAAGATGTTGAGACTAGGACACCAAAAGCTATTAAGGCTTTTATCGAAGTTGATGGTAAAACTTTTAATTCTTGGGTACCAATAAGTGCTTTATTATAGAATAGAACTGGAGGTTATAAGATAGAAATGGAGTTTTATGATACTGATACTGGTAGTATTACTAAAATACCAACTAAAGGTGCTAACCTACGAGGGGCAAACTTTGAGGGAGTAGATTATTCGAAAATTATCCTTACAAATGCTGATCTAAAGGATATTAACTTTAAAAATGCCAATTTGAGGTGGGCTAGTTTAAATATATCTGATCTCAGAGGGGCTTGTCTTGAAGGAGCAGACCTAGGGAGGTCCAACTTACAAGAAGCTAATCTTGAGGGAGCCAACTTACAAGGAGCTAATCTTGAATGGGCTAATCTCACCAGAACCAACCTAAGAGATGCTAATCTTGAAGGGTCTAATCTAAATAATACACATTTCGACAAGACTGATCTATTTGGAGCTAGTCTTATAGGAGCTAAAGGGCTAGTTCACAAAGTATTTTATCCAAATCCTCGTTCTTCCCTTTTAAAATTAGTCAAACATGATAATCGTACACGAATTTATATAAATAATAATCAATTTATGCAATGTTCATATCTATTGATTAGCATCCCCTGCAACCATTCGAACGACGACTTCGAAAGCATCGATGAAATCGTAGATTTATACTCGAACAGGAATGAGTCCGACACAACCATGTTGACTCCAGACGAAGAATTTATGGGACACTGTTCCAACGTACAAGCATGGGTAGAAAACGGTTACGACACAAGAGTCTTGGATTCAAAATTAAGCTTTCCTTTGTTAAAAGAACTGGCTAGAAACGGTGATGAATTCGCTGAGACAAGACTCAGAGAAGAAATTATTCTAAGATATAAGTCTAGGTATAGAAACGTACAAATATTTTTATGGGATGAAGGATATATGAGTATGTTAACTCGAGAACAACGACAGGAATTAAGTCAATATACATCATATGCTATAGGAGAATGTACAAAGGTGACAACATGAAACTCATAGAAGCCTTAAAAGAAATAAAAAAGAAACTAAAAGAAACTATTAATACCAAGATAACTAACGAAATTATGTTTTACGATAGTAGCAAATATCAACTCATTTTCGATAAGTTTGTAGAAGTACCAAAAGAAATGAAGGATGGTATAATATATACATTACGCAGATTTACCAATGAGACCGATAAAAAACCACTCGATATTTTTATCGATGATCTATTTAATAGATTTAAAAGTTATACAAAAAAAGTAAGAAAGAGTAAGAACAAGTGGAAAGATATATATTATTACGGATGTCTTTACGCATGTAAATATGTTATTATGAATTTAAGACAAATATTAAAAGAGGTTTAAAAAATGGGTAAATTAATACTTCACTTAGATGATTTAGCTGAATGTGAAAGCCCTTCCTCTAAATATGACGAGGGTTTCTATAGACATTACATAATAATCGATGAAAAAAATAAGGAAGATTTCTTAAATGAAATTTGTACTCATTATAAAAGAATTATTGAAGATATGTTAGAAGAATATAATGGATGGTTAGAAAAATAAAAAACTTATAAAAATTTTTTGAAATAGAGGTTTAAAAATATGGGTAAAATGTCTAAAGGTATGCTAGATTTTATGAAGGAGTATACCAAAGGAAGAAAACTATGTTTTAATTGTAAGTTCTGGAAACAAATAACCGCATTTTTTGACGGTATGTTTGGTAACTGTACAGAACCAGAACTTATAAAAATTATAGGTGAGCAAACACACACATTTGCCGATACCTGTAATTTCCATAAATCTAAAAATAAAGGAGGTAATAAAAATAAAAATTGAAAACAAAGACATAAAGAACCTAAAAATAGATTTACGAAAGATTATAAATAAATATACAAATATTAAGGAATATTGTCTTGATACTAAAAAAATGATAAAGGTAGAACAATCCATATCTAAATTTATTTATAATCTTAGGAGGATTGGCGATGAGAGACCTCAGGAAGAGAATAGGTATTGGTTTATTTCTTTTATGGAAGATAATATGGTTCGTAGTGTTGCTTATGTTGGGGTTCATCCTATTGATTGGTGGACTGAAGTGTGTACTGATCCTGATTATTCATCGGTGGTTGATATATTATTTTTCTCAGAAATATCGGAGGAGTGTTATTACAAACATAGAACTATAACTACAGGTAGAATTGGGTGTATATATTGAACATGGCTTCTGAAGATAAGAAGGATGAAATTATTAAATTGAATAGTACATATAATTGTGTTATGCTTTCTGACGATGGATTATATGTAGTATTAAATGAAGGGTATTTTATCGAAATAATAGAGTCTACGATAGATAAATGGTACGATGTACTTATTCTTAATGATAAAGATGACTGTTTGGAAACTCAGGAGATTATATCATCGATAAAGGTAGATTACGGTGAGGAAAGGACGTCGTTTACTATACCATCTGTAAAGATAAAACTTACGAATGGATATGAACTGTATTACGGATATGGATATAATATATCTTTACAGGATTTCATTTACGGTGCTCTTGGGTTTTTAAAGACTAATCCAATTAGGTTAAAACATTTTGTACTTGGGTTTCACGACTCATTAGAAAAGAAACTCGGTATGTTACAGAACGATTTTGAAGTACTATGTTTCCGTCCGTCTATATAAACTTTTTTTTAAAATCTATTTTTAATATTATAACAAGCCATTTATCATACAAATATTTAAATATACCAAATGATTATTATAATTATAAATAATCATTTTGGAGGTTGTCAAGAAAATGGAAAGAAGGGACTTTAAGGCTGGAAAGGAATTAATTTCCCTGATGATGAAGTATCAGGGTACAGACCTTAGAAAGGCTATTTCTGAGGTTGTTCAAAATTCGATTGATGCCGATTCAGCTAATATTAATATCACTATTACCAAAGATTACATATCGGTAATAGATGATGGCTCTGGTATGACCGAAGAGATTATACGTAACGAATTCGAAACTATTGGTGATTCTACTAAAAGGGACGATGAAACCAAAATAGGTTTCTTTGGCATTGGGATTCTTCAGATGATGCAGTATGGTAGGATTACAATAGAATCTCTTTTTAACAAGATAGAGATTGATGTGAGAAAGAACGGTCTATCGTATACCTTAGATAAGTTAGATAAGAAGGTGGATGGAACTAATTCCTATGTCGAATTATACGACGGGATGGAGTCGTATAGGGTCTCTGGTATATGTAGACAATTGGAAAGGACTTTTTATATGGTAAAATCTAAAGTGTTTATAAATAAAAAGTTGATTGAACCCGATTATAAAATAATTGAACAAAATGAAATTTTTGAAGCATTTAAGTTAAAGGATTCGTCCTACGGTGGTACCTACGGTGGTAGTTTATATGCTATGGGAATTTACGTTAAAGATTCTCATAGTATTTTTAATGTCAGTTATAATGTAAAGAAAAAGATAGAGACCAATTTTGCTAGGAACGATTTTGTTGAATCGAACAGAAAAAAGAGATTTATTAGATTTATTCAAGAAATAGAAGAACGTCATATCAAAAAACGAAATAAGTTCGGACCAGATTTGGCTAAAATTATAGTTGACAAATTTATGGCTGGTGATATTTCGCTTGATACTATAAAGGATAAAGAACTTATTCTTTTGGCAAATGGAAAAAGGGTTAGCATAAATGTGCTTAAATCCTATGATGATATATATTTTGCTAAAGGTGGTTCTAAACTCGCTGATAGGGCTTTACGACGTGGATATTTAGTCGTAGATAAGAGGTTTGAGCGAGCAATCAATCGTATCGCTGGTACTGAAGGTTACGAAGTTTTTAGAATCTCAATGCGGGAAGAGTTGCCTGCTGAGGTTTTGACTGATAAGGGTGAGAAAATGGTTGATATAAATGAACTTTTTAAACATTTGAAATCTCAGGTTAAGCGAACATTGTTTTATGCTGCAAAATTTTTGAATGATTACGTTTTTGAGGGTCAACCGGTTAGAGAGTTAAAACTCATGAAAGCATCTAAAGAGTTGAATGGATGGACTGACGGTAGTACATATATTACTATAAACATGAAATTTTTTATGGACGCCAAAATTTACGAGAGTACAATGGCTCAAATATATAGATTTTTGTGTCACGAATATGCACACACGGATGAATCCAAAAATTCTAATGAACACGAGTTTGAATTTTATGAGAGATTCCATAAAATAATGGAAAGTACCATTGGTAGATTTGGAGAATGGTTGTCAGATAACAGATATAGTAAAGTTCAAAAAGAAGCTAGTAACTTCATTAAAAAATAATTTTTTTTAAGTGATATATAATGTCAAAAAGAATTAATGAGTTATTAAATAAGATCAATGGATGTATTAAACGACTCTCTGTAGATTACGTAAATTCGTCTAATAATGATATTGATATACTGGATAAAATAGAGGCACTAAAGGAACTAAAAAATAAAATCAAAGATGTTGCAGTCCAGACTTCAAATTCAGATGAACTATTCTACAGAGAATATGTATCAAAAATCTTTGATACTTTAGATAAGAATAGCTATTTAATTTCTATTATAATAAAAGAAAAAAATAAGGAGGTGAGAAATTAAAATGGATAAAAATATACTGGACAGAATTTGGGAACTGAGTACAGAGTCTTTTGATTCCGATAAGGCAATAGATGAATTAAAACGACTTAGTTTGGTACTTAACTGGGATTTAAGAAAATGTATTATTATTCAGAATGTACGATATAATCAATGTTCCGATGCTCAAGACTACTATTCATATTACAAGATATATGATGAGAAAGGAAAATATATGTTTGCCCTTCCGTTTGGACGATTTCAATCTCTCAAATTAAGGGAATCATTTTTCGAAGAACTAGAGTCTATAATAACAGAAGTCCCTAAAGAAACAGGTAAGCATTTTAACGGAGGAGATTACTTCAGTGGATACAGAGTTCATAGATTAGTTCACAAGAAACTTGAGATGTATATAGTACGATACTCATGGGCACTATTTTCTGAGTTTGAAGATCAATGTTCTGACGAACCGAAAATAATGGACACTTGGCAGGAAGTCACTGAGTTAGATAACTCAAATATAAACGGGTGAGAAAATGGTATCGAAAGTTAGATTACTTGAGATATGGAATTATTACACAAGAAGAGATCCCAGTTTTGATGACGAAGATAGATTCAGAGTTATGAGGAACAGAATGCCTAGACTTATGAACTCTGAAAAACTAAGATCCATTCAAATAGCTCTAGGGGATGACAGTTTTCCTGTACAACATATAATTTTTGATATGGATGAACAAGAATTCGAAGAACTCATATCAGTTAGTACTCCTATGGGTCGTAGAAAAGAAATAGTAAATAAAAATAGGTATATAGGTAGGTGTAAATAAAAATGGTATTAAATCCTGAATTTATCATGGAAAATCAGATGATATATTTTATAGAACAGAAGAATGGAGAAATTCTTAAATTTCTGGGTTTAAATTCTTTGACAGATTTCTTAGACACTTTAGAAGAAGATACGGAGTTTAATCTATATATACCTGGAAGTGTTGCAAGAATACATAAACGCGATATTAGACCATCGAAGAAACTATTTACTGATGAAAAATATAAAGAAGAATATCACAGGCCTTATAAGTTTTGAGGTGATAAAAAGCTATGCTTCAGTACGGTCAAAAAATTAAAGTGAATAGTGGATTGTTCGAAGGATGTAATGGAATCTTTTTCGAAGAATGTGAGAAGGAGTATTTTGAACAAGGGAAGTTTGTAAAAAAGAATTTGTGTAAAATTGAGGTATTCTTTACAGTTCCTACAGAATTTGATGAAAATGTTGATGGCTATTTCAGTTCCGTTTTGAAGAGAAAACTTACATCAGTAGTAATATTAATATCAAAAGAATATATTGAGGTAAAAAAGAATGATGGAAATTAAAGAACAACCTAAAATATGTCCAAGATGTAAAAATAGTTATGTAGCGCGATCAGCATTGAGTAGAATGGACGGTAAATCCAAAATATGTCCAAACTGCGGAACCGAAGAAGCGATGATAGAAAGTACTTTATTACCTAAAACTACCGAACAAGGAATTATCGAATCTCTTGAAATGTTAGATAGTTTAATAGATGATGCAAAACTATTCAATAACAATTTTAGAGTAAGACATTTTAGGAAGATACAACAACAACTATTTGAAAAAATGGAAAATCTATAATTTAAAAACTATTTTTTTTTCTTTTTCTTTATTCTATTTTATATTTTTATATTGATTTTTTCAAATCAAATTATATGATTTTAATGTACTTTATTTTTTGATTTTTTCTTCGGATTTAAAGCATATTATAATTTATTCCTAAAAATGCTAAACTCCATATATTGTATTTTTGACTTATAATAAGTTTATGTTACTATATTATATTCTGTGTTTACATCGCGATTTTAATTAGATTTATATATTATACCTGTTTAAATTATATTAAAGATCTAACGTAAAAAATATGGAGAATTAAAAAATATTATGAGATTAAAAAAATCGCAAGCAATACTCCTTGTTATCATTGTGGCTGTTTCTGGGATGTTGGTGTTTTTCCTTGTTGGTAATATGGCTGGTTTATGGGCTGCTGCACCTACAACGACTACTACTCCGACAACTTCTACGTTTACGGTTATTTCCTATGTTGACGGAGAAGACGTATCGGATTTTGTACCCATTTCTATATGGGTACCAGAAGAGTCTGACTCTATTGAGGAATTCGAAGATGTAACATATTTGTCTACGAATTTCGAAGAAGAGGTGGCGTCCGACGACGCGGAGGATGTTTCTGAGGATCTTTCGGCACATTCCTACTTCTGGGTCGAAATTGACCCAGACGGAGATACGGTATTTGCCAATAACTTTCACTTGTTTAGTGGAAACGGGCAATACACTATTTACGTTTACCATCAATCGTCTGACCTAAATTTTAATATGTTAACCAGCACAAACGACGAAGTTACTATGGGTAGTTATCAGACTAATGGTAATTTTACGTTTATTATGAGTGTTCCACAAAGCACTACGACTAATGCTCATGCCGGAAGTGGTGGTTGGGACATTGAGCAATCTGACGTAAATGATATGGATGCTACGGAGTTACGAGAATTATACGACGAACGATTTTGGCGTTGTCAAGCGCCAACATACGATCCAGCAGTAGACACTCAAAAGAAATACGATGACACATTGGAACGAATTACTAATGCTTTTGCATTAATGATCGATTTTAACGATACCGTAAGCACTACGGACGGTAACGTTAACCAAGTTAACTGTAGTATTACTGATTTCTACACAGATTATCCAGTTGAAGTAATTATTTCTGGTGATAAGATCTACTTTGTATTTACTCAGGTCATTCAGTTCAAATATAACGATTACACCCTTCCATTTGAAATGGAGTTTGGTACTAATATATCAATTTCGGATGTTGACAGTGGGAGAATTGTCGTCCCACAAGACGACGATAACTTAGGACTTTTTACTAAATACTCGGATATTGCTGCGTAATTTGGTGGTATTATGAAAAAATCTAAAATTTTTATTTTTTTTTTCTTTAACTTACTTATTATAAATATTTGTATTTCTACTGTTACTGCTACTACTTCTCCTTCCACGGCTATTTGGGATTCTGCCAACGTAGATAATACATGGCTTAAAGTGGATGTGTCTAATTTCATTGATTACACTACCTCTGATGGTTCTGGTCAAATTAGATTCTCTGAAGGTGGTCATAGTCTTGAGAGTTTTAGAAATGAAGGTATATTGACTCAAAGTAGTAGTCGTATTGCTTTCAAAGCCGATGGTATATTTACTTTTCAGATTAATGCCTATACGACTGTTACACCTGAGACTGGATTGTCTGGGTTTAGAATAGGAGAATCTAGTTCTAAGTACTTAGAAATTAGGAGATTTACTGCCGAAAATATTTTTCCACCCCCTGCCAGATTAGATGAAGAGTTAAAATCTTACTCGGTTACATATGATACGGTATATTATAGTGGTATTATAAAACACGATTACGATGGATATTTACCAGTCTCAGTTAGTATTGTCCCAGACTGGAGTGGACAAGACATACTTCTTAATGGGTATCAAATACAAGAACCTAAGATTTATGTAGAAATAAAGGGGATCGAAGTAGTAGAGACTAGACATGGTCAGGTTGGTTCTTACGAGGATAAATACGTTCAACAATCTACGACGGAGGGAACAGTGACTGCAACTAAAATTGGAAAGCAAGATCCTACCCTAGTTGGAGATAAACATATGGAAATGTTGGGTACTATAAATGATGCAAATCTAGGGTGGAGTCTCGGTCAAATGCATACTAGTACGTTACAACAATATACTATAAATGCTGAACCAGTTGGTACGTATTTAGCGTCTATAGGAAGTAATAAGTACTCAGTCCCAATACGATTAAAACCAGAATACACTGAAACGAAACAGGAAATAAATATACGATATGGTAGATTGTGGTGGGATTACCAAGATGTACCACTTATTTCACCTGCTGGAATAGGATGGGAAGAAGGTCCTATTACTAAAATTGATAATAGAATAGCAAGTGTTCACGTCGATAACTATTTTGTACACCAGAAATTTAAGGTTTACGTCAATTTTATTTGTTCGGCTACTATTACTAATCAACAGGGTGGAAGTGATTTAGATGATCCATACGTCGAAAACGGGGATTGGATTTGGGATGCAAATGTCGGTGGAGAGACTGATGTAGATGTATTATTTGAAAGAATATGGTCAGATTTACTCGATGATATAGCAACAGGATTTATAGACGCTTTTGGAATTATAATAACAATAGTTATAATAGTTGCCGTGATAATAGTAGTAATTAAAGTTGCAATACCACTAATGAGTATAAGAAAAATTACAAAACGAGGTTAATTTTTTTATTTTTTATTAGATAACATAGCATATATTTATGTTATCTAATAAAAAATAAATCTGATAAAAGAAAATGAATATAAATAAAAAACAAATAATATATGGAGTAATTATAATAGTAGTAATTGCTATTGCTGGAGTTACAATATTCTCGGTAGGTAGATATTCTGGATTATGGATGTTCACTCCAGACAGTGAAGGAGGTGGTATATCTTATACTCCAGAACCAGAACCAGTGGAAGAACCTGTAGTTGTAACTCCATCGCCATCGCCGATTTATATCCCCCCTCCTCCTCCTACCCCGCCACCTAATCAAGCACCGACATGTGTTATATTATCTGTTACACCAACAACAATCACGGTTGGATCGAGTGTTACGTTTATAGGTAGAGGTGGAGATTCTGATGGATACATTAAAGAATACAGATGGACAAGTAGTATTCAGGGTATTATTGGAAATCTTAAACAGTTTTCCAAATCTGATTTAGTGGAAGGGACTCATAATATTGTATTTAAAGTAAAAGACGATGATGGCGCATGGAGTGCGGTACATAAAGTAAATGTAATTGTTTTAGCACCAAATGTAAAACCGGTTGCTTCTATTGTTACACCTAAATCGAATAGTATATATTATCAGGGAGTATCTTCTGATGCACAATTTGTTGGTACGGGTAGTGATTCTGATGGTACTATTTCTAAATATCAATGGGTTATAAATGACAATGTGATTAATGAGGCAAAAGTATCTATTAGTCTAGATGAATTTGCTATTGGTACTCACATATCGAAGTTTAGGGTTAGAGATAATCGTGGTGATTGGAGTCCATACCAGACTGTTACATTTGAAATTAAAGCTAAACAAGATGTTACAGAAGATATTGTTTCTTCTGAGCCAGATGAAGCATGGGGTGATATACCTCCACCTCCTGTTGGTACATATGAAAACGATCCATTTGCAGATAGTGATAACGATGGTGTACCAAATTACCAAGATCCTGACTGGTATGACGACTACGAGGAACCACCAGAAATATCCGATGATAACGTTATATACGCTCCGCCGACTGGTGTACAGGAGGAAGATGCCAGTCAAACGGATGAATCATATTCGACAACTATAACGATTGGTATTTCCATTATATCTATAGGTATAGGTGTAGTTGTTGTTGTATATATTGTAGTTAGGAGAAAGAAGTAAAAATGAAGAAGAATAATTTTTACGTTATTTTTTTGTTAATTATTCTTGTTCTGATATCTGGTTTTACTCTAATTGTTCAAATGGGTAACATATTCGATTTTTCTAATTTATTTAGTGTTACAGATGATGTTACATATAGTAGTTATATCGATGACAACTGTAATGTTTCTGAGATTGTTTCGTTTGAAGGGAAATCTAATGTTATAAAGTTTACGGATGAATCTACTAAAGGAACTGCAAAGATAGTTTATCCTGTGGATGATTTAATTACTGGTACTATTAAATTTTCCATTTATATGTCTGATAATAATAAGAGATGTTTTAATGTTGGTATAAAGTCTTTATCTAAATATATGACTAAAATAAGGGTTTATAACTGGAATAAAATTCAGTATTTAGATGAAGATAGTAATGACGATATTTGGAGAACGTTAGAAAGATATAATAAGGAGAATTGGTATGAGATACAAATAACATTTGATGCAAGAAATAATAGATATAATTTGAATGTAGATGGAGAAACTGAGGTTGAAAACGAATTATTTTACGATATGGATTTGGGTTCTATTGACTCTATTGTTTTCGAAACCGTTAAGACAACTAAAGATTATTCCGTATATTTGAGTATAGAAAGTATTGCGTAGTTTTAGAATTTCTTCTTTTTCTTTTTTTATTATTGTTTATATATTAAAACCTAAATTATATTATATTAGGTATAGTATAATTACGATGTTAGATAAAAAAATTTAAAGTTTTAAATTTTTTAGATAATTATAATATAACATAATTTTTTTATAAGAAAGGTGAAAATAAATGAATGGTTTAACTTCTAGAAAGAATTTAATGGTTTTTGGTGTAGTAGTGATTGTTTTAATAGTAGCTATTATGGCTGTTGTTATTGGAGGTAGTAATATTTCTGGAGGATCTAATGTGGCTGGATTGACTAAAACTTCAGTTAGCATTGATATTGATAACTGGAGTGGGAAGAAACACAACGGACGAGATTACCTTGGACTTTCTCAAGGAACTGACAAGTCATCAATTACCATGATCGATGCACAAATGTCTTCGAAGGCTATAAGTTATTTAAACTTCGAAGGTAAAGTTGGAAGTTTGAAATTTGATATGAGATCAAGAAATACAAACGCAAAAACATGGTTTAAATTCAGAAGTGGTGGCAAAGTGATGTTCCAAATAATAGAGAAAGTTAATTTATATATCTTTAGTGCCTCTGGTACGATGTATAACATGAGAATATCAACTGAACAAGAGTTTAACAACATCGTAATTACATGGGATACTCGAACTGGAACTGTAAGTACATATTGCAACGGAAACGAAGTAGCAAAAGATATTTCTATTGATATCGATGATGATAAAGTCATCGATTCTATTTTGTGGGAAACGGAAGTTGGTGCACCAGGACACGATGTTACGCTAAAATTCGAGCAATTTGATGTATGGAATTAATCTTTTCCTATTTTTTTTTTAATAAGATAAAAAATGAAAGTTAGAACTTATGGTTTGTTATTGGTGTTGGTGCTTATCGCTATATCAGGTTGGTATATGCAGCTTAAGGTTATTTCGATTGCTCTTGAAAATGGTGGAGCTGTTTTGTTAAACTTAGATTTCAATAGCATGGAAGAGATGTATATTGAATATTATATGTTTCTGATTTTTGCGATTCTTCCCGGTTTTATATTTATATTTATTTTGGTTGATGAACGGAAAGGTTTATATAAAAAATACAGAAAAAAAGATTTTCTTTAATGATGTTTCAGAAAAGAGTTTATGTTAAATTATTACTATTTATTTTTTTTCTTTCACAATTAAGTTTGGTTCTTTTAACAATTGATTATAGCAACGACTTTGAACCAAGCGATAAAACCTACTTGGAAGGTGGAAGGTTCAAATTAGCCACCGATTACTTATATGCCACTTCTGTAATTCCTGCTAACAATTCTGTGGTATATAAGAATTGGGACACTCTATTTTCTGGGTATTTTTACGATCCAAACAATTTAACAAGGCAGTTTACCAGTGCTCAAGTCCAATACGATTACAATGGATTACAATACATCTACGATGTGGATACCACAGATTTCGACAGCAAAAACACAGATACAATCTATCCAGTGGATTATCAATTCGTCAACGGAACTTATGGCGATTCTACGATTCAATCGACAGATGTAGGTTATGCCTACGACTACAAAAATCACCCAAACTACTGGGAATCGTTGTGGGTTGAGGAGTTTACCGATTACGACACATCTTACATGAATCAGTACGAGTATCCGAATGTAACAGCCAACGAGACTA